>CAYRHB010000005.1:0-2762 GCA_964424035.1 uncultured Leptolinea sp. | reverse complement strand
ACAAAAACCAAAAACCAAGCAACACCGGTATGTGTTTTTTAAAAATAAACGGGGGTAAATTTTGGAGGGCAGCCACATGCCGGCTTCAATGTCCACATTTGGCTCGTAATCCAGCAGTTCCATGGCTGTGCGTAAAGAAGCGCACATGCGGATCGTACTGACCTCGTTATGCGGGTTATACACAATTTCAGGATGCCCGCCGGTTATGCTGATGATCATCTGCGCCAATTCACGAACGCTGGTCTCCCGGCCGGACCCCACATTGATCGTCTTCTGGCTGATTCCTTCTTTGGTGGCGGCTGCGACCATGGCATTGATCACATCATCCACATAGACATAATCACGGGTCTGGTTGCCATCACCGTGGATGACAATGGTTCCGTTTTGAGATGCCTGCCGGATGAAATAGGGAATGACCGGCGCATGCACAGGCGGAAAATGCTGTCCCGGTCCGTATGCGTTGAACACACGCAGGCAGACCGTTTCAATTCCCCATAGATCACCGATCGTTCGAATGTAATACTCTGCCGCCAGTTTTGACACGGCGTAGGGTGATCCGGGAACCGGAATGCAGGATTCATTTATTGGCTGGGTATCCTGATCACCATATACAGCCCCTGAAGATGCAAAACGACCCGCCGGACACCGACATCTCTCATGGCTTCCATAAGAGTGACTGTACCTCCGACGTTAACCTGATTATATTCACGCGGATATAAAATAGACTCAGGAACCAGAACGCGGGCAGCAAGATGATACACACAGTCAACATCTTGCAGCAAGGTCCATAGTTTCGGACGGTCATTGATATCACCCCGGGTAAAATACACCTCCGGTACCAGAACTGACGGGTCTCCTGTTGAGCAATCATCAACTCCCCGTACCGAATGACCTTCCTGTGCCAGGGTATTGGCTAGAGATGAGCCCAAAAAACCGGCTGCGCCTGTTATTAAAAATCGCATATTTTTTCCGTGATATCCGTTTTGAGGGTGTAAGAGGATTATAGCATGGAGTTGAGATACGACTGTCGGAAGAAATTCGAAGAGAATCTGATGTAGCCAGGAATGTATCGTTCAGGTTATCATTATAGAAACGAAAAAAAACCTCGTAATCACCGTTCAACAGGAGGAAAATCCATGTCAAGCACCTTCGATGATTTGAAAGAAGCCTTTGCGGGCGAATCACAGGCAAACAGAAAATATCTGGCGTTTGCCAAAAAAGCGGATGAAGAAGGTTATACACAGGCTGCCAAATTATTCCGGGCTGCGGCTGAAGCTGAAACAGTTCATGCACATAATCACCTGAAAGCCATGGAAGGGATAGGATCCACCCTGGATAATTTGAAAGAAGCCGTTGGCGGGGAGACATACGAATATGAGAGCATGTATCCTCCCATGGTTAAACAGGCTGAAGATGAAGGGAATAAGAAAGCACTTCGCAGTTTTAATTACGCGCTTGAGGTTGAAAAGATCCATGCCGCCCTCTATAAAGAAGCTATTGGGAATATCAACAAGAAAGAGGAAGTGTACGATTACTTCGTCTGCCCGGTGTGCGGTTTTACTGCACCCAAATATGCCCCGGATAAATGCCCGATTTGTGGAGCTTCGGGGTCCAAATTCATCAAGATCGATTGAATTATAGAATATAGGGTAAAATAGTCCGGAATTATTCCGGACTATTTTATAACAAGGAAATTGAAAATGCCCTGGCAGCAAGTATATGATCCATTGAATAGCATCCTCTTTACCACGCTGGCGGCAGTGGCGCCCGTGGTTATTCTTCTGGGGGGCCTGGCTATCTTTCACATTAAAGCGCATTACGCGGCACTCCTGGGTTTGATTACCGCACTGATCGTGGCCATATTCGTCTTTGGAATGCCACTGCCTCAAGCCGGAGCGGCGGCCGTTTTCGGTGCTGTTTATGGTCTCCTTCCGATAGGATGGATCATTGTCAATGTGATATTTCTGTACCAGCTGGCCAACCGGAAAGGGGCTTTCAATATTCTGCAGGATAATTTAACCGCCATAACCGAAGACCGCCGGTTGCAGCTCCTGCTGGTTTCTTTCTGTTTTGGGGCATTTTTTGAAGGCGCGGCTGGATTCGGGACACCTGTTGCCATCACAGCCTCCATGCTGATCGGATTGGGTTTCAACCCTCTCCAGGCATCAGGTCTATCTTTGATCGCCAATACCGCACCCGTGCCATTTGCGGCTCTGGGTACACCCATTCTGGCATTGCAGGCTGTGACCGGGTTTAATTTAAACGCTCTCAGCATCGTCATTGCCTGGCAGCTTTTATTGTTTGATGTCATCATCCCGTTCTGGTTGATCTGGGCATTTGCCGGATGGAGACGGATGGTCGAGATATGGCCGGCACTGCTGGTTTCAGGTGTGTCTTTTGGCTTCGCGCAGATCGTTATTGCCACTTTGCATGGACCATGGCTGGTAACGATCATCGGTTCTCTGATCTCAATAGCATCCCTTGTCGCTTTTCTATATATTTGGAAACCGAAATCCATTTTTCGTTTTGCAACCGATCCCGAGATCGGCAGGGAGAAAAGCACCGGAAAATATTCCCGCCATCAAATCCTGCAAGCCTGGTTGCCCTGGGTAGTGCTTTCCGTGATGATCTTTGTCTGGGGCCTCCCCGCGGTCAAGAGTTGGATGGACAGCTTTTCAACTATAAAAATCCCTGTGCCTTTCCTTCACTTGATGGTGCAGCGCATGCCCCCGGTGGTCCCAACACCGGAGACAGAATCAGCC
>CAYRHB010000004.1:0-59946 GCA_964424035.1 uncultured Leptolinea sp. | reverse complement strand
TGGTTGAAAAAGCTGCCAGTCCCGATCAGGCCGCATTGATCTCATCCTGCGGTGTGGAATCAGCCTTGACCATCACCGGTAAAGTGATTGATAATCCCATCGTCAAACTGGGCGGCATTGAAATGCAGCTCGAATCAATCGAAGTGAATGCCAACGCGGAATCTCCCCTGGCTTTTGAACCCTTCAGTGAAACCCTGCCCGCGCTGGATTACCGCCTTGACTGGCGCTATATGGACTTGCGCCGTCCTGAGAACCTGCTGCTCTTCAAGATCCAGACAACCGCGGAAATGGCCATGCGGGAATACTGGCTTCAGAACGGTTTCATCGAGATCCATTCGCCCAAACTGGTGGGCACACCCAGCGAAGGCGGCGCCGAATTGTTTGAACTGGATTACTTTGAACGTAAAGCCTACCTGGCCCAGTCCCCCCAGTTCTATAAACAGATGGCCATGGCTGCCGGGTTTGAACGTGTTTTTGAGATCGGGCCGGCATTCCGCGCTGATCCATCATTCACATCACGCCACATGACTGAATTCACCAGCATCGATACAGAAATATCCTGGATCGACAGCCATGAAGACGTGATGGCTTTTCAGGAAAGGTTGATCCAGTATACCTACCAGAAAGTTAAAGACATGCATGGGGAAGAGATCCAATCTCTTCTCGGGTTTGAATTGGAGGTTCCCACTGTTCCCTTCCCACGGCTGACCATGGCCGAAGCCCAAAAGGTATTGAAAGACCGTAATTATGTCGTTCCAACTGAAACCAAGGGAGATATTGATCCCGGCGGGGAAAGGGAAATTGGAGCTTATATCAAAGAAACCTACGGCCACGATTTCGTCTTCCTGAAGGACTGGCCGATCGAAGTACGGCCGTTCTACCACATGCGTTTTGAAGACAATCCCAAATTGACCAGGAGCTACGACCTGATTGCAAGCGGGCTTGAGATCACCACGGGAGCCCAGCGGGAACATCGCCGTGACGTGCTGGAAAAACAGGCTATTGAAAAAGGTTTGAATCTCGACCTGATTGGCACATATCTGAACTACTTCAAGTTCGGTTGCCCGCCCCACGGAGGATTCGGCCTCGGACTCTCGCGTCTCATGATGATCATGCTTCACCTGGACAATGTCCGTGAAGCGGTGTTTGTGTTCCGCGGCCCAACCCGCCTCGATCCGTAATTTCGCAAAAGTGATTCAGGAGTATTTGTTGGTATGCTGACTGGCAAACGAATTCGATTACGAGCCATTGAACCGGAGGACCTTCCACACCTGGCCCGTTGGAGAAATGACCCTGACGTGATCGAAAACCTGCTGATCCACACTCCCCGTTCCAGCCTGGACGAGCAGCAATGGTATGAAAACCTGATGAAACGGCCGGATGAGGAACACCCTCTGGCCATTGAGGTCAACAACCAGAACCAATGGACGCTGATTGGTTCAACCCGGTATCATACAATCGATTGGAAAAACCGCAGCGTGGAAATCGGGATATGCATCGGGGATAAAAACTACTGGGATCAAGGTTTGGGATGCGACACAATGCGTTTGATGGTCAGGCACGCTTTCAATAACTTAAATCTGAATCGTGTTTACCTTTTCGTATTTGAAAGCAATGAGCGCGCGAAAAAATCTTATCTCACGGCTGGTTTTGTTGAAGAAGGACGCCTGCGGCAGGATGTTTACAAGAACGGCCGGTACCTTGACGTATTCGTCATGGGTATCCTGCGCAGTGAATGGCAGGACGCCGAGGTTTAAAGTTAGGTCAGGAGGAAGAAATGCCCAATGCAGTACATGTCCGGCATGACCGGATCCAATATGGTGATGTGAAACTCTACGCCGGGACAGGGTGTCCGGAACTGGCTTCCAATATTGCCGGTTACCTGCGGATGCCTCTCTGCGAGCGGGATGTGATCGTTTTCCCCAATGACAATCTATTCGTACAATTGCATACCAGTGTGCGCGGGCAGGATTGCTATGTGATTCAAACCACATCCGCTCCGGTCCATCGCAACCTGATGGAGTTGTTGATCATGCTTCAGACCTTGAGGCTTGATTCAGCCGCCCGGATCACAGCCGTGATCCCGTATCTCTGCTATGCCCGTTCAGACAAGAAAGATCAGCCACGTGTGCCCATCACGGCGCGCCTGGTATGTGACATGATCGAAGTGGCAGGGGCTGACCGCTATATCACGATGGACCTGCACGCCGGTCAAATCCAGGGATTTTTCTCCATCCCGGGTGATGTGATGACCGCTTTCTATATCCTGACTGACTATTTGAAAAAGAAACTTCCGGTAATGAATGAGCCGGTGGTAGTTACTGCAGATCTGGGTTTTGCCAAAAAAGCACGTAATTTCGCCCAGAAACTCGACACTCCTCTGGCATTTATTGAAAAACGCCGGGTATCGAACGATTCAAAAGCGGAAGCTCTGACCTTTATTGGAGACGTTCAGGGACGGGACGCGATCATTGTGGATGATGAGATCAATACCGGTGGATCCATGGTGCAGGCTGTTAATCTGGTAAAAAGCTGCGGTGCCCGTAACGTTTATATGGTTTTCGTTCATCCCGTGCTGTCCGATCCCGCTCCACAGGTGCTTTCCGCCCTGCCGGTAACTGAATTTGTGACCACCGATACAATCCCCATACCGGCTGAGAAAGCCGCCTACTTCGGCGACCGGCTCAAAATCCTCTCAGTCTCGCGCCTTCTTGGAGAAGTCATCATGCGGGCGAATGAAGGCCGGTCTGTTGGAGCATTGTTCAACGAATAGGTGGCTGCATGCCTGAGTTGCCGGAGGTAGAGACGATCGTCAACGCCCTTCGCCATGGCGGCAGGGGTGGAAAACCGGTAACCGGGAATATTGTTGAATCGGCACAGATTTTATGGGACAAGACGCTTTCAGAACCTTCTCCCGGTGAATTTTGTGCCCAAATTTCCGGCCGCAAGGTTGAGGAAATTTTCCGCAGGGGAAAATACGTCATCTTCCGGTTGGATGCTGGATTTCTGCTCATCCATCTACGGATGAGCGGTGATCTGAGGGTTGATCCTTCATCATCCACACAGGTAGGTGACCACGACCGTTTCATCCTAAACTTTGTTGATGGATCCCGGTTGGTTTTTAATGACACACGCAAATTTGGCCGCGTCTGGCTTGTGGATGATCCACTGAAAACTCTTGGCAAGCTTGGGATTGAACCATTTGATCCGGCGCTGACACCCCATGTTCTATTTTGCAACTTGCAAAGTAAAAGAAAATATATAAAATCACTTTTATTAGACCAATCTTTCATTGCGGGGCTGGGCAATATTTATACAGATGAAAGCCTGTATCGGGCGGGCATTCATCCATTAAGAATAAGCAGCGGCCTGACGGAAACAGAAGCGGAAAGATTGTTATATGCCATCCGGGATACCCTGGATGAAGGGATCAAACACAATGGCGCCAGCATAGATTGGGTCTACCGGGGAGGTTCTTTTCAGAACTCCTTCCGTGTTTACCAGCAGACCGGGAAACCCTGCCCGGTTTGTGGAACTACCATTGAGCGGATTGTTGCGGGACAACGCGGAACACATTATTGCCCGAAGTGCCAGCCGAAAGGGGTATGACAATGAGCGCAGAAATACCAATCAGTTTCACCATCGTAATGGTCTTTGTTTTCCTGGTCGTCGGCTTTTTCATCGGACGGGCTGTCACTTTGCTTGGTAGAAGAAATAAGAGTAAAGAGCCGACTCCTCAACCTGTGGTCCTGCCCGATCAACCTGCTCCGCTGGCAGATCCCGAGAAATACACCGAATTGATTCGCCTTTGGAGGGAGAAGAAAGGTTCAGGTCTCTTTGTTGAAACCAGTGGACACCTCCTCGCGTCATCAACCCCTCTCAATCCTGCCCAAAAGAAACGTTTCATTGACCTGATCAAGGAACTGGCAGAATGGTTGATGATTGATACCGGTGAATTCATACCGGAGAAACTAAAGGAAACGTCAGCAAAAGAAACAAAAGAAGAGGCTCCTGTTCCGACAACCATAAAAGCATCAACACCGGTAAACACTGACCCAATACCGGCAGCACTTCCAGCCGCGCCGGCAGCACCTCCAGCTGCCCCGGTAGCACCTCCCCCCGTCCCTGCCGCTCCAAACGTTCAGGCTCAGGTACAAACCCAGGTTCCACCCGCTGCTCCCGTTTTAACACCCCCGGTTCAGTCCCCACCCATTGCAGCGGCTGACAAACCCAAGAAACAGGCTACCACCATGGTTGAACAGGTTGATGAGATCCTGCAGGAGTTGATCCAGAATTCAGACGATCCCAACCGTCATATTAAATTAATGGAGGAAAAGAATGAAGGAGTGGTCGTCTGGGTCGGTCAGGAACACTTTATTGGGATTGACACAGTAACCGATCCATCAGCGGTTGAGTTGATCCGCGCGGCAGCGAAAGAATGGGAACGCCGGACAGAAATCCGTCCAAACCCCAGCTGACCATTTACTGCGCAGGTTCTTCCCCTGCCTTTCCCTGTTCAGACATCTTGATCAATAGATTTTCAAAATCATCCACGCGTTGAACCAGCGTCATGATGATATCTTTGAACATTGATTCACCGGTTTGAGACATCAGCGCGTTGTGCATATATGAATAAACCATCTTCCCGCCAATCGACTCAACGCACCAGAAACCGATCTTGGTTTTTGCATTGATCTGCAACAGGGAAGTGGAAATATAGTGCGGTACCTTTTCCATGGAGTCAAAGGCGGCAAAACTCGGTACGGAGAATTCCAGGTCATCTTCGTAGCAAAAAATAAATAACGTCTGAGATCGCTGCTGGTCCACTGTGAATTCGATCACTGCGTGCTCATCATCAAACTCACGGGTTTTCCAATTATGGGATTCACACATCCGCCGTATGAAATCGCCAAATTTACCGTCCGGTTGTTTACCGCTTTCCGGTTGTTGATCAACTGGTTTTGATTTTTCTTTTTTTGTTTTCTCAGGCTTATTTTCCACCGTGAATCCTTCC
Source organism: uncultured Leptolinea sp. (assembly GCA_964424035.1). Classification (GTDB taxonomy): domain Bacteria; phylum Chloroflexota; class Anaerolineae; order Anaerolineales; family Anaerolineaceae; genus Leptolinea. The sequence goes on along the minus strand of CAYRHB010000004.1, from coordinate 54,932 downwards.
CTTGGTCATTTATTCTCTGATATTCTAGCATTAACCGAAACAAACTGATTTTGGACTTATATTACAATGGATGTTTCCCCGGGAAAGAGTTAGCGAGATGTCACAACAAAACGATTACCTGCGTATATTGAATAAAATCCAGGAAGGAACAATCACTCCGGAAGAAGGAGCAGAAATGCTCCTTACGCTGGATGGCAGGAAGCAGAATGGACAATCCAGGCGTTCGCAACCAGATGGGACAAATATGCCAACCCGATGGTTACGGGTCATTATCAAAGATATGATCACAAACCACGATAAGATCAATATCCGGTTGCCGGCCAATGTTATTGAAGCCGGAGTGAAAATGGGTGCCTGCTTCGATGGAAATTCAGCCAGCCGGGATATACGGGTGGTGCTCCAAGCCATTGAGCAGGGGACGAAAGGCAAAGTCCTCGAGAAAACAAGTGAAAATTCCAGCGAACATATTGTTATATCGCTGGAATGATCATTTTTAAGATATTGCCAGGTTGATTACCTGGCTTCTTCGACTTTCACATCCGGAAAGAATTGATGGACTGTTCCTTCGACCCATCCATGCAGGGTCACTGGTGAAAGCGGACATCCCAGACAGGCTCCACCAAGCCGCACTTTGACTATGGAACCATCAAAATCGACAAGCTCCACCGAACCGCCATGATAATGGCTGATATACGCGTCCAGCTGTTCCACCAGCGCCTGCATGCGTACTTGATCGGAAAAATCGGGGGGAGTTACTATCATCGTTTCTAATTCTCCGGAAGAAACCCCATACCATGAAATAATAATGCGAGGACTTCATCATACGTGCTTTTCAACCGGTACGCAATACCCTGTGCAAGCTTCTCCATGACTTTTCGTCCCAACTGTGGATTGGTGCGGCAGAATTCCCGCATATTGGCCACTTCAACCCGCACAGCATCACAGTGCACCTCCGCATAGGCAGATGATGTATAACAGGGACGCCCCAACGCTGCCGACCATCCGATTACATCTTCCGGTGTTACCCTGGCGATTGTGATCTCATCACCGTCATAAGGTTTATGTTTTACGACCACCGAACCGGAAACCAGAATGTAGAAATACGTGGCTTCCTGATCCTGCCTGTAGATAACCGTATCACCCGAAAAAGTACAGACCTCCATAAGCGGAATGATAAGGTCTATACTTGTATGGTTAAATCCGGAAAAGATGTCCAGGCTACGAAAATTTTCGGGCAGCATAGAACTGATATTACTAAATGCTTTAAATATCAGATAGTGGAAAAACACACCACTGTATTTGTAAATCCTCATAAAATTGGTGTGCAGTTTGACCCTTTTTTTTATTCCCCGTATATGATGTGTGCATGTCCGGTCCATTACGAGGTCGTGCAATTTCATGGCGTTTCAAAAAGTTCGATGTAAAAAAAGACCTGGAGGAGTCTCCAGGTCTTTGGTCAGGATCGTGATTATCAGTCGTTGCCACGACCACGCATACGCGGGTCAAGTATATCCCGCAATGCATCACCCACCAGATTCCAGGCCAGCACAAACAAAATGATCGCCAGACCCGGATAAACCACAATGTACCAGTAGGTTCCCAATGAGGGGATCCAGCTACGGGCAAAGCTGATCATCTGTCCCCAATCAGCATAACCGCGCTGCGCACCCAACCCGAGAAAACTGAGTGCTGCGAAAGTCAATACATAGGAACCGATATCCATAGAGGCAAGAACCAATACCGGAAATACGGCGTTGGGAAGCAGATGACGGAAAAGTATGCGGGCGTCACTGGCACCGATCAACTTGGCCGCGACTGCGTATTCCTGCTCTTTGACTGCCAGGATGTTTCCGCGAATTACACGGGCGTAGGTCATCCAACCAAAGACAATGATGGCCAGCATACCGGTCAGAATCTGGATCTGAATGGGATCAAGATCCGCAGCGGGACTCTGGAAAAAGGTAAACATCGCCAGGAATTTCGCCAGGTAGACCAGGAAATTTGCCTCACCCCGGCCATAGACAGTTTGCAGAACTGAAGTCAGTGTGATGGCAGCCAGGAGGAAGGGGAACACCAGGAATACTTCGGTGATCCTCATTAACAACTCATCAACCCAACCGCCGTAGAAACCAGCCAACGACCCGACGATCAAGCCAATGGCAGTTGTGATCAATGTGATCACAATACCCACTCTGAAAGCCGTCCGTGTTCCCCAGACCACACCATAGAGGATGTCATACTGCCCTTCCGTGGTGCCCAACGGGTGGATCTCACTCGGGGGCTTGGGTTGGTTGCTGAAACCGTCCCGGGGAATAATGTAGATGTTGCGGGCATTCTCCTCCGGTGGAGCGATCCATGGCGCGGAAATAGCCAAAACAACAAAACCCAGCAAAAGAACAATGCCAAGCAGAGATGTGGGATTTTTAATTAATCTTCTTACTACATCCATGAGATCCTCATCCTTTGCTGTGTTTACTGTAAACGAATACGCGGGTCGATAACGCCGTAGAGGATATCGACAATAAGGTTGCCCACAAGCAATATCAGGCAGTTGAACATGGTCACACCCAGTACGGATACCACATCCAATGACAGGGCGGCTTCCGCCAGGAATGAGCCCATTCCCGGAATATTAAAAATGGTCTCTGTTATAACGACACCATTAAGCAAGGCGATCAACATCAACGCGCCAACGGTGACTACCGGGATCAACGCGTTGGGAACCGCATGGCGGCTGATTACCTTGCGTTCGCTCAAGCCTTTAGCCCGCGCGGTAGTCATATAGTCCTGGTTTAATGTGTCGAGCATGGAGGAACGGGTCACACGCAACAGATACGCCCAATCCAGGTACGCAAGTGTAAGGACCGGGAGAACCAGGTGCAGGATCGAATCCCGGAAAACATCCATACGTCCATTCAATAATGCATCAAAGGAATTCATATTGGTATAACGGATAAAGTCAGTGGATTGGACGACCTGCATCGCCCAGTCGGATAACCTTCCAGGCGGGAACCATCCAAGTTTGGCATAAAAGAAAAGAAGAACGAGAAGTCCGAAAACAAAAACAGGGATTGACCATCCAACTATACTGAATACCCTTAGTATTTGATCGATGAATTTATTGTGATTTACTGCAGATACAACACCCAGCCAGATACCAATACCCACCATGGGGATGGCAGTCCAAAGTGCCAGTTCCGCTGTAGCAGGCAGGCGACGACCAATAACTTCCCACACGGTTCCTTTTCCGGTTTTGGACCATCCAAGGTTTCCGAATAGAACACCACCCTCTACCTCACCGGTCTTGGGATCTTTTGTGCCGGTCATCCAGCGCCAGTACTGTACCGGCACCGGATCATCCAATCCGTATTTCTTTATGATCGCTTCCATGGCCCCCTGGCGTTTGGGAATATCCTGAACATACAGGGACGCCCGTTCATAGGGTGTCAACATCGACAGCATGGAAAAAATCAGAATGGTAACGGCCAGCAACAGTAACGGTAAGATCAAGAGCCGGCGAATGATAAAGGAAAGCATTGACAAATGGCACCTCCAGGTCCCATCCGGATCGAAAATTGACTGGTGGGAGGGATTTTTGAACTTCATCCGGGAGCCGTTTAACACGGCTCCCGGATAGTTCATTTCAAAAGATCTGTATCAGATTACGGGGCTACTTTGGACAGCGAGTAGATCCAACCGTATTCCGGGTTTCCATAAGCAGGATTGAAGTAGAAACCCTTGATCCAGGACTGGAACGGATAACCTTCCATAGCCTGGTACATCCAGATATTCACAGCATCTTCCTGTGACATGGTCTGAATCTTTTCGTAGATCGGGGTACGGGCATCAACACCATTTGCCTCAGCGCCTTCAATAATGATCGTGTCATACTTAGTTTTGTAATCGTCAGTCATATTGATGATACGACCATAGGCACCCTGTGAATACAGGAACGGATTTACCCAGTTGTGCGGATCGTGGTAGTCTTCCACCCAGCCACCCACATAGATGGGGAGCTTGCCCTGGCGGCGGCTCTCAAGGAGTACTGGCCACGGCATGGCGAGCACGGCGATCGAGAATTTCGGATTGACAGATTCAATACCGGCTTTCAGGATCTCGGCAGCCAGACGGCGGGTGTCGTTACCACTGTTGTACGCGATCTGCATGTAGAAGCCCTTGGACCAGATATCGTCCTCGTCTTCACCGGCAGCAATACCATCACCGTCGAGGTCGGCGGCTTTGAATTCAGCTTCGCAGACGGCGGGATCGTATTTGTTGATCGGGGCCTGATCGGTCAGGTAACCCATCATACCCTGCGGGATGGGACCCTGGGCCTGAACACCTTCACCGGCCAGAGCATCTTTAACCATGGCATCGTAATCGAAGCAGGTCGAGAAAGCCTTGCGGATATGGATATCAGAGAAGAAGTTGGTCGGAAGTCCATTACCGTCCAGTTCACCTGAGCCAATGTACGGATTTCCGCCTTCGTTGTTGATCTGCCAGTTGAGCTGGGCAGGGGTAATGGCGGGCATGGGGAGTTTGCGGAAGAATTGCAGATAACCATCCGCCTTGTCTTCCTTGCAGGTCGCTTCATCAATGCCGCACGTAACTTTGGCGAACGGTTCAAGTTCACCACGATACTGCGGAGGTGTGTAGATCTCATCTGCATCACCGGCCTGCAGCATGGAGAGGCGGGTACCCCATTCATCAACGTTCTTGATAACAACACGTTTAATGCTGGCTACGCCGCTGGGGCCGCCGTCCCACATGGGTTCGGTGCGCCAGTAATCTTCATTGGCATTCAATACAATCTCTTCGCCGGGAGTGTAATGATCCAGCTTGTAGGGGCCGGTACCATTGGCTTTGTTGAAGAGGATGGTATCTTCAGCGGAAGGATCAGCATATTTGGTCCAGGTAGCGCAATCGCCATCCCAGTCACCATTCTCAGCCATCCATTCCTTATCCAGGATACCACCGAGGAACTGCTGTGAGGTCAGGGCGAGCATCCAGGGGACGGGTTGCTTGAATTTGTAGGTCACTGTACCGGCATCGTCATCAGCCACGATCTTGGTCTGGATGTCTTCGCAGACTTTGACCAGATCTTCTTCCGCAAGATCTTCGAAAGCAGGAGCTTCTTCGGCGTCAGGAGCCAGGTAGGCAGCGGCAAAATCTTTGATGCTGGCCATGGCCATATCCGGACCATAGAAAGCTTCATAAACGATCCACTGCCAGCCGTCGATACGACCCTGCAGGAAAGCGCGCTGGGCGGTGTAGGCAACATCATGCGGTTCAAGCGTGCCACCTTCGTGGAATTTCACACCATCACGGATGTTGAATGTCCATTCGAGGCCATCGTCGCTGGTTTTCCATTCGGTAGCCAGAGCAGGGATGAACTCATCAGTCTTTTCCCGTTTGAAGAAGGTCAGACCTTCATAGAGGTTGAGTTCGACGGTGGAACCGGCGGTCTCGTATGTCCAGGCGGGGTCCAGAGTCTCAGGTTCGCCGGCACCGGTCACGAATGTGATGGTGTCGGGATTCTTAAACTCGGGGCCTTTGGCGGCAGCAGCCGGGGCGGGTGCTTCGGGGGTGGTGCCAGCCGCAGGCTGTGGCTGGCAGGCTCCCAAGAGCATGCTGGCTATCATAACCAACGACATCAAAAGAATAAATCTGTTACGCATAGTGCTTCTCCTCTCAAAAGAAATGGGTTGATCAACTAAGCTTGCTTAGGACTTGCTGATTTATCGGGTGAAAGATCACCTCCTTTTGAAAACATGCTTACTGATTGGCTAAATGGCAGGCCACTAAATGGCCGGGGGTGATTTCCCGTAATTCCGGCCGTAATTCGGCGCAAACAGCCTGCGCAATGGGACACCTAGTCCGGAACCGGCATCCGCTGGGCGGATCTACCGGTGACGGAACGTCGCCTTCCAGGATGGTCCGCCGCCGCTTTTCTTCGGCAACAGGGTCTGGAATGGGTACAGCCGATAGGAGAGCCTGGGTGTATGGGTGCAGTGGATTGTTGTACAGTTCATCGCGGGATGCTTTCTCTGCGATGATCCCCAGGTACATGACCGCCACCCGGCTGCTGATATGTTTAACCATGGACAGGTCGTGAGCAATGAACAGGTATGTGAGTTTCAATTCCCGTTGAAGGTCTTCCAGCAGGTTCACTACCTGCGCCTGAACAGATACATCCAACGCGGCGATTGGTTCATCGCATATGATCAGATCGGGGTCAAGGGCAAGCGCACGGGCAATACCAATGCGCTGGCGTTGACCGCCAGAAAATTCATGCGGATAGCGGCTGGCAAATGCCGTATTCAAACCCACCAGCTCCAACAAATGTAGAACCCGGTTATTCAACTCTTTTCCACTGTGGGTTTTGTGGATGATCATCGGTTCGGCGATAATATCGCTGATCTTCATGCGTGGGTTCAGGCTGGCATACGGGTCCTGGAAGATCATCTGCATCTTTTTCCTGGTCTTCCGAAGATGCTCCCCTTTCATGGATACCAGGTCTTCACCCTTAAAATATACATGACCGGAGGTTGGCCGGTAGAGCTGCAATATCGTTCTTCCGGTGGTTGACTTTCCACACCCGGATTCGCCCACCAACCCCAGGGTTTCTCCGGAATAAATATCAAAAGAGACATCATCTACAGCGTGGACATCTCCCTTATGCGACTTAAATACAAAACCCTGCATGATGGGGAAATATTTGACCAATCGATCAACTTTAAGTAATACATCTTTTTCTGCCATTAGAATTCCCTTCCCGTGTTAGGATCAACCCAACAGGCTACCTAATGATGTGGGGATAGATTTCTCAACGCGGGATTTTCTGTTTTACAGTGTTCAACAGCATACGTGCAACGGGAAAGGAATGGGCAGGATCGGGGTTTTTCCATCAAGATAGGCGGGAGTCCATCGATTGAAACAAGGCGGCGGTGTTGTGTCTCATCCATCCTGGGAAGGCTGCCCAGCAGACCCTGGGTATATGGATGCATCGGATTCGAATACAGTTCTTTCACACCGGCTTCCTCAACAATACAACCGCCATACATCACGGCGACGCGTTTTGCCAGACCGGCGATGATTCCAAGGTCATGCGTGATCCAGATAATGGCCATTCCCAGTTCCTGGCGCAACCGTTGTACAAGTTCAACGATCTGCGCCTGGATGGTTACATCCAAAGCGGTTGTTGGTTCATCGGCTATCAGTAATTGTGGATTGGTGATCAAGGCCATGGCGATCATCACGCGCTGGCGCATACCACCGGAAAACTGGTGAGGGTAATCATCCAGCCGTTCTTTGGCGCGGGGGATTCCGACCATTTCCAACACCTGTGCAGCCCGGTCATAGGCCATTTTCCGGTTCATACCGGTGTGGATCTCCAGTGGTTCCGAAACCTGTTGTCCAATCGTCAGGACTGGGTTAAAAAAGGTCATCGGGTCCTGGAAGACCATGCTTATTTGAGAACCTCGAACATGGCGGATCTCATCATCGGTCATGGCAAGCAGGTCTTTCCCCTGATATATCGCTTTCCCTGCAACCACCTGCCCCGGTGGGGAAGGGATCAGGCGCAGCATTGACATTACTGAAACGCTTTTTCCGCAACCACTCTCACCAACAATCCCCAGAGTTTCCCCCTCTTCAAGATTGAATGAAACGCCATTTACTGCATGAACGATTCCTTCTCGGGTCCGGAATTGCGTTTCAAGGCCTTGCACACTTAAGATTTCCGTCATGCAATAAAAACCTCGATTCAGAAGATTAACTACTAATTCAATAAACAAACAGAGCCTTCCAGATTTTATCCGGAGGCATCGGTAGTGTAGTAATTCTATCTGTTTTTCAGAATGATGTCAAACAAACTCCACAATGTGGAAATTTCCATATTAGGGAAACACAATTCCTGAATGACAACAACAAGACTTTTAACAACCGGAAACCTGACGGTTGCATTATGACATTCCTGGAATATCATTCATCCCCAAAGCGCAATCGTAAATAAGAATCGTAGCGAACCGGGTTTATCATCCCCGCTTCGGCTGCTTGGCGTACAGCGCATCCGGGTTCATTGCGGTGTGTGCAATCATTGAACTGGCAATATGGCACAAGATCACGGATCTCGCTGAAATACCCGTCCAATTCCTCCGGCTGAATATCCCATAATCCAAGGCTGCGGATACCGGGAAGATCAGCCAGCCAGCCGCCACCATCCAGCGGGAATAACTCACGAACCTGGGTGGTGTGGCGCCCCTTTGATGTGAACTTGCTGACATCTCGCACCTGCATTCCCAATCCGGGTTGCAGGGCATTCAGCAAACTGGTTTTTCCCACTCCTGAAGGTCCGGCCAAAACCGATATTTTCCCGGAAAGGATGGCCTTCAAATCTTCCAAACCTTCTTTGTATTTTGCGGAAACATAATGTACCGGAAAACCCAATCCATTGTAGTGCGCGAACATGGCTTCAACGGCCGGCAGATCTCCCAGATCTTTTTTGTTCAATACGATTCGGGCCGGGATCCCGTGTTTTTCCAATCCAATGAGAAACCGGTCAGCCATTCGGACATGCGGTGGCGGATCTGCACAGGCAAAAACGAGGATCACCTGGTCGGGATTTGCCACCAGTACCTGCTCATGTACGCCCCGGGCTTCCGGCGCCTGGCGGGAAAGCGCGCGCAGACGGGGATGAACAAACTCAACCATACCTTCTTCCGGGGTTGAAATCGAAATATCCACTGTGTCACCCACCGCCAGTATGTCACTGAGGGAATGGTGCTGTTTAAGTCTGCCGCGCAAACGGCAGGTAAAAATTCCTGCATGTGTATGTACCCGTGCAAATCCGGATTGTGTGCGTGTTACAAGGCCGGTACTAACTTTTTCTTGCATGCTCAGGGGGCCGATGTCGCCGATGGAAGAATTTCGGTTTCAGTGGCAGCAGGTGTGGGGGTCGGGTCCCGGCGCGTATATAATGATGATTCCCAGGGGAGCAGTTTGGACGGTTTCCCATTGTAGTAGATCTCGATGATTCTTCGGAAAATGGGAGCCGCCACCATGGAACCCTCTCCGGCATTCTCCGCAATAACCACAATCGTGATATCCGGTTTGTTTGTTTCTTTTGCTCCATCGGTGTAGCCCGCGAACCAGGAATGCGGGTCATCGGATGCGGTTTCGGCTGTGCCTGTTTTCCCGTAAATGGGGACCTGAATTCCGGCCATGGCAGCCTGCGCCGTTCCTTTTTCGTCCGTAATAACACGCCGCATTCCTGCCCTGATCACATCCATGATCTGCGGCCGTTCCTCCAGCTTGCTCAACACTTCGGGAGACGTGGATGTAATTTCCTCGCCGTCTGCGGATGTAAACTTTGACACGATATAAGGCCGGTACAGGTTACCGCCGTTTCCGATAGCCGAGATCATGACTGCAACCTGTAGCGGGGTGGCCAGCATGGAGCCCTGTCCGATACTCAATTGCACGGCATCTCCCTCACTCTTGGGTTCCAGTATCTGTCCGGCCACCTCATCCAATTCCCTGATCCCTGTTTTACGGCCCAGGCCAAACATCTCGGCGTGGGTTACCAGATCATTGGCCTCACCCTTCTGGAACAGATCCAGCCCGATATGCCAGAAATAAGGATTACAGGACCGTACCAGCCCGGTAACCAGGTCGATCTTTCCACTGGGGCTTTTCTGGTATGTATATGTCCAGTCATACAGGGTGACACCGGGAAGTTCGGTAAAACGGTATCCGCAATCATAGATCGTGTTGGACCGGTAGTATCCGCTTTCGAGGGCAGCAGCCATTGTGACAATCTTGAAGATGGAACCCATGGGGTAGGCACTCTGCGTGACACGGTTTAATAACCGGTGTTCAGGGTCGTTCAAGGCTTCGTTCAACTGGAAACTGGAGTTATAACTGGCTGTCTCAAATAGGTTCGCATCATATCCCGGTGCGGATACCAGTGCCAGGATCCTTCCTGTATCCCGCTCCATAACAACAATGGCACCTCTGTATCCCTCCATGGCGCGCTGGGATTGGATTTGCAGGTCCTTATCCAGGGTGGTGTGCATATATTGTGGTGCTTTTGAATCAGCCTGCGCCATACGGGTCACAATATTACCGCCAGGATCCCGCAGATATACAGTTCCTCCGGGGTGACCGGCCAGTTGTTCTTCCGCCCAGGCTTCCAACCCGGACACACCAACCTTTTCCTCCCCGGAATAACCTTTGCGTCTGTATTCTTCAATTTCTTCCTCGGAAATCTTCAACAGGTAACCGACAGCATGCGGCGCGGCACCTTCATCAAAATATAACCGGCCGTTGTATGGCGTCATTACCAGCCCATGCAGCAGGCTTAATTCCTCAGACATCTGCTGGGCGGCCTGTGCGGTTACTTCACTGATGGGAATATAAGACGCATCGCGGTTTTCATCGATCTGCCGTTTGATTGAATCGCTCGGCCTTCCGGTGAGTTGGGTTAAGGCCAGTAGCAGATTTCCTTCCTGCGGTTTTAACAGGTCTGCCGGTTTAATTCCAATGGCCATCGCATTGACCTGCGCCGCAACAGGAATACCATTACGGTCATAAATATCACCCCGCCCTGAGGATGTATATTCGGAGGTCAACCAATTCCCACCATGCAATTCAGGAAGGATCAAACCATCTTCCCACTGAATACGCCAGTCGCCCTCTTCAGACGTGAGGTTCATAATAATGTCGCGTTCCATTTTCCCAAAGACGATTGTCCTGTAAATCACATGGACCGCCACCTGGGCTGACATATTCGATGGCATCATGGAGAGAATGGATCCCTCCAGGCCTTCATAGCCGAGGTTCTGGGCTGTGTCGCGATACCTCGCTTCAAAATCTTCACGTGAAACAGCATCCCGGCTGACATATGTGATAAGACTGTACATCCGGTCGTAGTCCTCTTTTTGCCAGGCTTCGAGGAACGATTGGACAACTGCCCGGGCATCTTCAACTCCCGCTGACGGGCTTGTCGAGGGAAGAGGAGCCATCATCCCCTCGGTGGCAAAAGAAGACGGTTTACAGGAAGTTGTCAGTAAGGCGAAGGCACATAAAAATACCAGTCCGCGGGAGATCTTCCATTTCAAATCCGTCTTCATTTCAGCCAATATCCACTCCTTGTGCCACTTGATCAAATATGGGGCATGCGTACCGGTTCAAACGCTCACAATTATGAACCATATCCGGTGAAACTGGCAGTCCAAATCCCGCAGCCATACGCTTGAGATGGCATAACGGGAGTCCCATCACACTCGCAAAGCAGCCATGAAATCCTTCCACCGGGTGAAAACCGGGATGCTGGATGGCATACGCTCCAGCTTTGTCAAGTGGATCGTTGCTTTGAATATAGTCATCCATTTCCCGGTCCGCATAATTGCGCATGGGAACCGTGGAAACACACAATTCACTTTCCATCTGGCCTGACCCGGTTTCAAACAGGGTTAAAGCCGTCATAACCCGGTGATCCCGGCCCCGCAACTGCACCAGCATTCGCCGGGCTTCCGCCGGATTTGCTGGTTTACCGAGCAACTGGTTCCCGTCAACCACAACGGTATCGGCGGCAAGGATGATGGATTTATCGTTTACATCACACGCTTTCGCTTTTTGCGTCGCCAGCCGGAGAACATAGGAATCCGGTTCCTCACCCGTCAAAGGAGATTCATCAATATTCGCCGGCAGGGATACAAATGACCAACCGGTAAGGGATAGAAGCTCCCGCCGGCGGGGAGAATTTGAAGCCAGAACAACACTCATCGAATTGGACATCTTTTAAGAATTTTAACACGGATGGTTGATGCCATTTCGAAGTAATTAATAAAATGACGATACAATTGCAGGATATTCATCAGGAGGATAGGCATGCAGGCTTTAAAAGACAGGATATTGGCGGAAGGCAAATATTTACAGAACGGTATTCTTCGGGTAGACAGCTTTATCAATCATCAGGTCGATCCTGCCCTGATGGATGCCTGTGGAGCTGAATTCGCCCATGCATTTGCCGGTTGCAAAGCAGACAGGATTTTAACAGCAGAGATATCGGGGATCGCACCGGCATTAATGGCAGCCAAACATCTGTCTTTGCCTGTGGTCTACGCCCGCAAGCATAAACCGATCACCATGCCTGACCAGGTTTATTTCACAGTAGCGCCTTCACACACAAAAGGGAACATGGTCGACCTGATCGTCTCTCCCGATTACCTCCCCCGGGGAGAAAAAGTCCTCATCATTGACGATTTTCTCGCCTCTGGTTCAACGATCCTGGGATTGGTCCGCCTGGTACAGGCAGCCGGGGCTGAAGTTGTTGGTATTGGTACATTGATCGAAAAATCATTTGAAGGCGGACGCAAGAACCTTGAATCAGTGGGCGTCCCTGTTGTTTCGTTGGTTTGCATCGAATCGATGGAAAATGGCACCTTTAAGTTCATCGATTGAGCTGTAAGACCCAAAAACCCTCTTTAACAACCAACTCGGACATCACCAATCCGGGTTGGTTTTGTATCCGCAACGGGTACAATGGAAATGGCGTATATGGTTCTATCAGACCACCTGTCAGAGGAGGACAACGTGAAACGTGATAGGTTTCTCATTGCCATATTGATTGGTATTGCTGTTCTGATAGTCGTTTCCCTGACCCTGTTCTTTATCCGGCGCGGCGAAACCCACTATAGCGGTGAAAACACTCCGGAAGGCGTCATCCAGGATTATGTTCTGGCTCTTCAGAAGAAGGATTATGAAAAAGCCTATGGCTTTTTAGCGGAAGATACGAAATACCGAAAACCTGATTTTGATGAATTCCGCGAATTCTTCACCACCAGTTTTGAATCGTATAGCCGGGCTGGCCTGACCATCGGAACAAAATCCATAACAGGGGATAAATCTTTCGTGACAGTGATCGTTCAAAGAAGCTATGGCGGACCGTTTAATGACATTTCACGATCTCATGAAACCGTCGACCTGGTCAAACAGAATGGAGATTGGAAGATCCATGAATTTCCCAACCCGTTCTGGGGTTATAGCTGGTATGAGAACGATTACCAGTACAAATACTGAACCCTCTTCATAACCAAAAAATTCGTCAGGAGCAGCCATGCGTACCGTTCGCCGTCTGTATTTTTACCTCGTGACGTTCATCAGCCTCGAAGTTGTTATGTGGAGTGTCATTACACTGGCACGGACACTTTTTGATGCTTCATCGTTGAATAATATCGGTGATCAAATAGCCGGTGGACTGGCATTCCTGATCGTAGGCCTTCCCATCTTCCTGTTCCACTGGCTCTTCCTTCAGAGAGATATCCGCCAGAATGTGGAAGAACGCGCCAGCCGTCTGCGGGAATTGTTTCTATATGGAACATACCTTGCCACACTGATCCCCATCGCGCAGAATGTGATCGCCCTGGTTAACCGGATCACAACGAATTTATTCGAACTCGATAACACATTTTCATTTCTCGGTGCCGATCAGACCGTGGCTGACAACCTGGTTGCTATTGTTGTGATGGTGATCGTTTTCCTGTATTTCCGCAATATTCTTCGGGAAGAATGGGCTTCCCAGGTTCCGGGAAACACATTATCAGAAACCCGCCGTCTCTTCCGCTATATCTGGATGCTCTACAGCCTGGTGCTGGTTGTTTTCAGCGCCGTGTTCCTGTTGCAATACATTTTCAGCACCCCCACCAGCCTCGGGAATCCGGGTCGTGAATTGCTGGCCAATGGGCTGGCTATTGCGCTGATCTCCACCCCCCTGTGGGTATACAACTGGCAGGTGATACAACAATCCATTTCTGACCGGGAGGAAAAATTCTCCATATTACGCCTGGTTGTGCTTTACCTGCTGGCGTTGGGGGGGATCATAACAACCCTTTCGTGCGCCGGGTGGATTCTGTTTATTCTATTGCGTACTGTGCTTGATCAGCAGCCCGTCCTTTTTTTCGAAATGTTGGAACGGATCAAATCCGCGCTTTCATACGGCATACCAATGGGCACAATATGGGCTTATTTTGGGCATGTATGGAACCGGACAATCGACGAAGAGAGCAATATCATACGGCGTGATGCCCTTCGCCGGTTGTATTTCTACATACTGTCCATTCTGGGGAATCTGGCTGTTTTCATTGGAGTCCAGATCATTGCCGGTGTATTTGTAGATATCCTGTTTGAAGATTTCACCGGTATTTCCTACTATGCCGGATCCATCAGCTCATCCCTGTCGATGCTTGCAGTGGGGCTTCCCGTCTGGCTGCATTACTGGCCCGGACTACAAACAAAAGCTTCCCAAATCGATGATTCCGGTGATCATGCCCGGCGGTCTACCATCCGGAAAAGTTATCTGTATCTGATCCTGTTCTCGCTGGTCGTGGGATTGATGTCCTCCGCGGGACTCTTTTTGTACCATCTGATCAGCTCTTTGACGGTTGAGAATGCAGGGAATCCGCTCATAGAACTGGCACATGATTCTGCCACCCTGATTATCGTTGTGATCTGGCTTGTGTACCATTTTATTGTCCTGCGTAACGACGGCAAGGTATCTCAAGCCGCTATCGAAGGGTTGCATGCAGCATTTCCGGTGTTGTTGATTTCCGATGACAACCCGGAATACGGGCAACTGGTTGCGGAAAAATTGAAGATCATCGCCCCGCAAATTCCCCTGCTTGTCCAATCGCATGAAACTCTTAAAGATGACAGTGAGTTGGGATCCTATAAAGCGGTTATCTATTCTTCCAGAATACTGACAGGGGAGGTAACCCCGGCGAAACATGCCATTGGATCCTTTTCAGGAAAACACATTATCCTGCCTGCGGAAAGGGATGGATGGATATGGCAGGGAGTGGTTCGGGAAAACCGGCTCGATTCCGCGAAAGAAACAGCTCGAATCGTTCGTCAACTGGCTGAAAGCCAGCCTGTTCAGGCTGTTTCATCGTCCAATCCATGGATCCTTTTAGGGTATATTCTTGGCGGTTTGTTTGCGCTTCAAATCCTGTTCATGTTGATCATGGGTATTATTTCAGCATTTACCGGGTATTAAACCGGCTCAATTGGTGAATTTATGGGGACTTGAGGTCATATTCCTTCCCAGCCCGGACCAGAATAAATAAAGGATGGGGGGGTGATCTCCGGGTGCTGAAAACTGATCCTCAAACTACATCCTACCTACGCGCAATTTACTATCTTCTCTGTGAGGTATAATTCATCCCATCTATGACACCCAGAACCCCCGAAAATCCCGTTCCAACTGAACCACCCGTTGAAGAGAATCCCATTGTCGATATCGACCATGAGATGAAGAAAGCCTACCTCGATTACGCCATGAGCGTGATCGTTGCCCGGGCTCTTCCTGACGCCCGTGATGGGTTAAAACCCGTCCACCGCCGCATTTTGTTTGGCATGCTCGGGCTTGCCAATCACCATAACTCACCCTACAAAAAATCAGCCCGTATTGTCGGTGAAGTGCTTGGCAAATACCATCCCCACGGCGATTCGGCTGTTTATGACGCCATGGCCCGTATGGCACAGGATTTTTCCATGCGATACCCGCTGGTTGATGGCCAGGGGAACTTCGGTTCCATCGACGGAGATTCTCCGGCTGCCATGCGTTACACCGAAGCCCGCCTTGGTTTGATGGCCGAAGAAATGTTGATGGATATCGACAAGAATACAGTCGAATTTGTTGACAATTTTGATGCCACATTGAAAGAGCCGACCGTTTTACCCTCCCGGCTGCCCAATTTGTTGCTGAACGGTTCTTCGGGTATCGCGGTTGGGATGGCGACCAATATTCCGCCCCACAATTTACGGGAACTGGTAAATGCCATCTCCTATATGATCGACAATTACGACAATATCGACAATTTAACGCCGGACAAGTTAATGGAAATGCTCCCCGGACCGGACTTCCCGACCGGAGGTGTGATTGTTGGAACTGAGGGCATCCGCCAGGCTTATTCCACAGGCCGGGGCAGAATTGTCCTGCGCGGTCTGGCACATATTGAAGAGATACGCGGCGGACGTTTTGCGATCGTGGTCACAGAAATTCCATATCAGGTAAACAAATCCAGCCTTATCGAACGCATCGCGGAACTTGTACGTGAAGGCCGTATCGATAACATCACCGACCTGCGGGATGAATCCGACCGTCGTGGCATGAGCATTGTGATCGAATTGAAACGCGGCGCGGAACCGCGCAAGGTGTTAAATCAACTCTTTAAGTTCACGCCCCTTCAATCCACCTTCGGGGTTCAACTACTTGCCCTGGTGGATGGTGAACCACGGACACTATCCCTTAAGCGGACACTGCATATCTTCATTGAACACCGCCGGGATGTCATTACCCGCCGTTCCCAGTATGAACTGGATAAAGCCCGCGCCCGCATGCATATACTGGAAGGTTTGCTGATCGCGCTGGCCAATCTGGACGAGGTCATTGCCACCATCCGGCGATCACCGGACGCCGATGTGGCGAAAACCCGTTTGATGAACAAATTCAAACTGACAGAAATCCAGGCTCAGGCCATTCTGGATATGCAGTTGCGCCGTCTGGCTGCCCTTGAACGCGAAAAGATCGAAAAGGAAGCCAAGGAAGTTAAAGCACTCATCGCATATTTGGAAGACTTGCTTGCCAGTCCACGTAAAATACTGAAGGTCATTGAAGATGACCTTAAACAAATCGGCACCAAGTACGGCGATGAACGCCGGACCCGCATTGCCCATGACGCATCTGAAAAGCTGGATGAAGAAGACCTCCAGGCTGACGTCCCGGTATTGATCAGCATAACCCAGCGTGGTTATGTGAAACGCACCCAGACAAGCCAGTACAAAACCCAGGGACGGGGTGGACGGGGTGTTTCAGGCCAGGGTATGAAGGGCGAAGATGAAATCGCCATGCTCATCCCGGCCCGCAGCCTGAATACGATCCTCTTCTTCTCTGACCAGGGGAAAGTCTATTCGGAAAAGGCATACCAGTTCCCGGATGCCAACCGCACAGACAAAGGTATCCCGATCCAAAATATCCTCTCCATTGGTGGGGATGAAAAGATCACGACCGCTGTCGCCGTGCAAGACTTTGAAACAGCCTCGTATTTCACCATGGCAACCGTCAGCGGTAAGATCAAACGCGTCGTCCTTTCTGAATTCTCCTCCGTCCGCACAAGCGGATTGATCGCTATGAGCCTTGAAAAAGGAGACCAATTGGGCTGGGTACGCCAGACCAGCGGCAATGACGAGATCATTCTGGTAACCAAGATGGGTAAAGCGCTTCGCATGAAGGAAAGCGCCGTGCGTTCCATGGGACGCCAGGCATCCGGTGTTGTGGGTATCAAGCTCGCAGCCGGTGACAAAGTCACTTCAATGGAAGTGGTTGAACCGGATAGTTTCCTGTTGACTCTGACTGAACAGGGTTACGGAAAACGGACAGCCATTAAGAATTACCCCGCCAAGGGACGCGCGACCGCTGGTGTAATGACCATGGATGAAAAAGCCCTGACCAAAACCGGCCCAATCGTTTCAGCCCGTATTGTAAAAGATACAGAAGAAGTAACCATTATGACCAGTGGCGGTCTCATGTTGCGGATCAAGGTAAAAGATATTGCCTCCCAGGGTCGTGCCAGCCGAGGGGTACGCATCATCAATCTCACCAAAAGTCATCTGGCTGTATCGATGGCCCGCCTGACCCAGTTGGATGTTACAAGTGTCCAACCAATAAAACCATTATCACCGTAATTTTCAAAAAAAAGCTCCGGGATTTGATAAGATCCCGGAGCTTTATGATTCGTATCGATCTAAAAGAATGGTGGAATGATCCTTTCGGTTACCAGCAGACAAAAAGATCCCAACACACAGGTAAGCATAAACAGAAGGAAAATAATAATAAAGCGCTGGAAAGGCGTCATTCCCAGAAATCTACCGGATGACGGGCTGGGTTCATACTCAGGTTGTATTCCTGCCTGCATGGTCGGTTCTTCATATTGTTCTTCTTGTGTATTGCGGAAATCGTCTAGCATATACAGCCTCCCGGTCAACATTCCGGTTTCAGATTATTTTCGTACCTTGCGATATCTCCAGCTGAAACAGGTACTTCTTCGCCACTTTCACGTCTAACCCATAATAAACCATCCCGGGCGATATGCAAAATGGTTGCCATCATTGGTTCCTTCCCTGGCTGGTTGATCGTGACCATTTCTCCGCGAAAAGCCAGTCGGCGGTTCCATTCTTCGATGAATTCCGCTGTATCCAGTCTTCCCTGCCAGATAAAGATCATTTGCAGTATTTCTGCCAGCAAATCCAGGCGGTCAACCGGCATCCGCAGGGCTTCTTCCAGTGAAACCGCGGGGAAGAGGAATTCATCATCATGGCGCACAGATGAAGATGCAATATTGATGCCAATTCCAAGCACCACTCCGTTCAGGTTGCCATCCTGCCATGACGCTTCAGCAAGGATTCCGCATGCCTTTTTCCGGTTCATTAAAATATCATTTGGCCATTTGATTTCAGGTTTTGCGCCATACAGGTTTTCCAGAGCTATGGATACCCCCAGCGCTCCCAGGGGGGCATACATGGGAAGAGAGGAAATTAGTTCCGGCTTGAATACAAGGCTGAAAGCCAGTGCCGTGCCTTTCCGGGTGATCCAGTGGCGTTTCATCCGCCCCCTGCCGGAAGTTTGCTCATCCGCCACGATCAGGCTGCCGTCGCTGGCTCCTTCTGACAACCAAATCAAAGCGTCATCATTGGTTGAACCGGTTGACTCGAAGAAGCGGATACTTCCCAGCGGCAATCCGGACAAACGCTTTTCTATATGTTCCTGATCGAATGGTTCTCCCGGGATCACGCCATCAGCCTTTTCCGCTCGTGTTTGGGCGTCTTTAACCATTCCAGAAGCCGGTCCGGTTCCCAGGTGGAAAGCACCTGTTCCGGATTCAGCCAGGCACGTCGCGCCACTGACACGCCATAGACCATCAGATCAAGCTGGCCCACGGAATGGGCATCTGTGTTGATAAAAACCGGTATACCCATTTCAGCCGCCTGCTTCACATGCACCTCATCCAGATCCAATCGTGATGGGTTTGCGTTGATTTCAAAAGCCACCCCAGATCGTGCGGCTTCCTCCAATACCAGATCCCAATCAAGGTCAGCCCCTTCACGGTTTGGCAGCAGGCGTCCGCTGGCATGGCCGATGATATCCACATGCGGATGCCGTATGGCATTCACTAATCGACCGGTGATCACATCTCTGGGCTGGCGGAGTGAGACATGCAGGGATGCCACAACCACATCCAGCCAGGCCAGGGTTTCATCATCATAATCCAGCGTACCATCCGCCCGGATCTCAATCTCGCTGCCGCTTAAAATCGCAATGTCATCACCGAAACGCAATTGAGCCGCCCGGATCTCTTTCTGGCGCTCTTTCAGATCCTCCAGCTTCATACCTCCGGCAATCCCCAGACCACCCGAATGGTCTGCCACACCATACACTTTGATCCCTCGATTGATACAGCCTTGAGCCATCTCTGCAATGGTATTCACACCATCACTCCAGGTGGAATGTGTGTGCAACTCGGCTTTTATCTGACCTGCTTCGATCAATACCGGCAATTTATGTTCCAGAGCCGCTTTGATCTCCCCCCTGTCCTCCCGCAGCTCAGGTGGGATCCAATCGAGACCCAGGGTTTCGTATACCTTTTCCTCCTCAGAGAAGAACGTTTCACGGCCATCTTCCATCGATATCCCGCGTTCACTGAGAGACATCCCCTTTTTTTGAGCCAGAGCCCTCAAACTCACGTTATGGTCTTTTGAACCGGAAACAAATTGGAGCAGGGTTCCAAAGCGATCCGTTGGTTGTGTCCAGACCTGCATATTGACGCCGCCGGGTAATTCGAGGCTTGTCTTGTTTTCACCGGTTCCAAGCACCCGCCGGATGTCCGGGTGGGTGGAAAGCGCTTCCATCAAATCTGCCGGCTCATTGATTGCCACAACGATATCAATGTCACCGATGGTTGTTTTCCAGCGGCGCAGACTGCCGGCGGCTTCCGCGCGGTCAACACCAGGCTGCTGCCTGATCCAATCCAACCAGCGGTCCGCAATTCCGCGTGCCGTATCCAGATTCAAGCGGTGACCGCGGCGTTTTAACGCTTCAATCCCCGCCAGAATGCGGGCTTCCGATTTCTCGCCCATTCCGGGCAGAACCCGGATCTTTCCGGTTTTTACAGCCTCTTCAAGGTCAGTGAGCGACGTTACACCCGCCTGTTTCCAGAAAAGCGCGGCTTTTTTCGGGCCGATATCCGGGACTTTGAGTACTTCCAGTAATCCAACGGGGACTTCATCCTCCAACCGTTCGAGAAAACCCAGCTTACCGGTACTAATGATCTCTTCAAGCTTTTCCGCGATGGCTTTCCCGACCCCGGGGATTTCCATCAGTTTCCCCTGTTGTTGGATCCCGATCAGGCTGCCGGGAAGTGAGCGGATGTTTTCCGCCGCTTTCCGGTATGCCAGTGTTTTATAGATCACCTCACCCTTGATCTCCATCAGGTCAGCGATGCGGTCAAATATTTCGGCAAATTGTTCATTATTCATGCGCTGATTATAGCAAGTATGAAAAGGCCGGGCCTCCAATTTCATTTAGACCCGGCGATTTCTCAAATAACCACAATGAAGAGCTTATTTCTTCTTTAGCAGACGGAGAACGAACAGTACCACCACCGCGCCCACAAATGCCACCAGGATGGTGGTCAGATTGAATCCGGTGATACCCACACCAAGCCCCAACACGGTATCAGCCAACCAGCCGCCCACCAATGCTCCGATCACGCCGATGATAATATCCCCCACCAGTCCATAGCCGCGGCCGCGCATGACTTTCCCGGCCAACCAGCCGGCAATCAAACCTACAACAATCCAGGATAAAAGACCCATGGTTCCTCCTAAAGATTTTGATTCTATATACGCATTATAGCGGTTTGTGGTTTTTATACGACTGCTCTGTCATACCATTCCCCGGGCTAATCAGTTATGGGGTGCATGCCTGGGGCAGATCCGGTGCGTGGTACATGGTCGTCCGCCTTAAACCGGTGTACGTTGTCATCTCACACGGCTCTTTACCCATATCCCGTAATGGTGCATCCAGGGCATTAACCCATACCGGGTCCATCCATGGCATCAGGAGGATGAT
This sequence comes from uncultured Leptolinea sp., assembly GCA_964424035.1. Taxonomy (GTDB): domain Bacteria; phylum Chloroflexota; class Anaerolineae; order Anaerolineales; family Anaerolineaceae; genus Leptolinea. The sequence goes on along the minus strand of CAYRHB010000004.1, from coordinate 33,745 downwards.
GGTATCCCGTTCTGAAAGCAGAGGCTTGCTGGCATCCGGTATTACCGGTTCCGCCAGCAGAATTTCATGCATCTCCGCCCACGCCAGATGTGGATAGGCTTTTTGTAACATAAGGAATCCGGTAATCCCCCAGTTCTCATCCGCGATAATCACATAATTCTTCGGACGGCGTGGTTCCGCCCTTTCCAGGTTCTGTGACAGTCGGATAAACAGGGTCTCGATACTCTGCATGTCTGCATATCGATAATTTGAAAGCGGGAAAGCCTGGTACAGGTTCAATGCCGGAAACAAAACAGCCAGCATGATGGTTGAAATAAAGCTCAACCTGTGGGGGATCTTCCACAAACGGGTGATTTGCGCCCCCACCCAGAAAATACCCCAGGCTGCGATTAATGCGTACAACGGAACAAGCAGGAACATCCGGGTGTGTGGAGGATATGTCCGGTCATGTGTGGTTCCAATGACAACCAGGAAAAACAGGTAGGCAAAAAGAATGAACAAATGAAAGCGCCGCCGGCCTGCCTGGAACACAAGCACACAAAGCCCGATCAGAAAGAAGGACCCGGTCAGGGGATCAACATACGATGCCGCAATGAAATGTGATTCGGCAAACGCATATAGAAATGAATAAAAAGCAAAGAAGAAATTCAACCCGAAATGTTCAATGACCGAGGCGGATGACCCCAGTATGGACGGTTGGTTTAATGTTGTTCCAGTCAGTTTGCTCGTCCAGTAAACCGGTTGCACCATAAGCGGTATGATCATCAGGATACAGATCAAGAGCATCCATACCCAGTTCATGATCAATTCCCGATTGCGTGGTGGACGGTAGATTACCAGCAGGATGATTGGCAGTGGAATGGCATACAACGCGGCTGGATATGCATAAAAGCAATAGACCAGCGAGCATCCAAGTCCAATATAAGACAACCGGGAACCATTCCTTAAGATCCAGGCGGCCATGGCCAGAAGCAGTGTCAGCCCGAATAATGCCTGAAGGTTGTTATACCCGATCTTACCAAACGACATGATATACGACGAAACCGAGAATAGAAATGCTGCAACCAGTGATTGTCGCCTGGAAATGAATGTTGAGCAAAAATAATAGAAAAGACCAACCGCCAACGAACACTGGTAGGGGTTGCTGAACCGCCAGCCGAAATTTTCTGATCCAAAAAATTTCATTGACAAGACTTGAAATAACGATGAGATGTACGTATGCGAGGTATGTGCGCCATCAGCCCTGAACAGAATTTCGTTCAGTTCCCGGTAATTAAGAATATCCGACATGCGCCACGCGATATCATGAAAGGTGAACTCATCACCAACAACCGATGTCCACCATCCATTGATATCAATCGTAAAAACGACCAGGGCAAGGGACATTATCCAGAATATCCCGGGGATTTCCCGCCGGAACCGCCAGAGATTCGCCCCGACCAGAATGGCCAGCACCACGGTTGACCATAACAGGTCCGGTTTCCCATAAATACCGACCATCAATCCAACAAGACCGCAGTGTGCCAGTGCAATGGCCATCCACTTTTCGCCGGACTGTTCCCACCATCTCTTCACAGATTCCATCGGCAGGTATGAAATAACAGCGCCTGCCATAAAACCCAGCCAGGCATAAACCAGTCCCCAACCCGGCAGTTCCTCCCGGATAAAGCTTAGCAGGATGAAAAAGAGCATAAAACCCAGTGATACCACCCGGTATATCAGACCGACCCTGGCCTGTTCCGGGTTTACGCGATCGTAACCATCCTCCGGAATCTCCTCTTCCAGAACAACCTGCGTGGTTTTTCTCTGGAAGAATACAAGAATGGGCAAAATTACTGTAAAACCTGTGATCAGAATGAAATATGAAGGTATCATGCTGCGGCACAGGTACAAAGACTTGCACCAGATCGCATCGAATATATCAGTCCGGATAATACCCATCCATCTATCGGCTACCACCAGAGCAGTCGGAATCAGAGCGGTAAGAAGCGTCAGAAGTAACAGGAAGATACCGGTGGTTTTGGAAAGAGGCGGCTTCGTTGGCGTTGAAACTTCAGTAATATTGTCCGGTTTAATCATGGCATCCATGGTTATCCGACTAGAGAACAGGCCTTCAGTTGAGAATTCGAAATGGATATATTATGGCCGGTCGGTAATACTTACTATTATAGGGATTCCTGGCAGCATTACCTGCCTGAAATTTATCCGGTTATTAGTGGCAGGTGTTCCTTATAATGCTTCCATGTGTCTTCCGCTGTGAATTCACCCAGGCTCATACCATAGGCAAATTTGCGGTTCAATTCTTCTTCGGGCACATGTTCCAACCAGGTGACGATATCATGGAATGATTTATGAAATTCTTCAAGGACAAGTGCTGCAGGTCTGGCACACCCACTTTTACGGGTGTTTTCATTCACGGCATTGATTTCATCCCACCCGGACAGTTCCCGCACCGCCTCACCCCGTGAAAACCGGGCATATTCAGCCAGAAGGTGTTGTTCCCATGAGGTCAGATGAGCCAGTGTTTCCTTGATGGTCCAATATTGGCCGGGCATCGTCATCTCCATTTGTTCTGGAGAAAGCAATGCCAGAGATTCCTCAAGTTTCCGGTGTTCAGCCAGGATGGAAGTCAACAGTTCATCTTTCCGCATGTCCCACCCCCGATTCAGGTTATTCCGGCGATATTCCGGTAATAGTCCGCTATTATGCCGGCAAGAGAATTTCGATCCACGCGGTCTGTGATGATCTGGCGGTTTAATCGAGCCGCGCTCCGGACCATCTCCGGATTTTTCAATGCACCGATCACAGCTTCCGCCGTCCCCGTAATGTCGTCCGGTTGGATAAGGCGTCCATTTTCCCCGTCTGTGATCCACGCGCGGGTTGATTCGATATCACCCACAACCGGGAAACAACCCAGCGCCATGGCTTCCAATAATGAATTGGGGGTGCCATCGTGCTGGCTAATGGACATACTCACCGTGGAACGTCTGAAAAGCCGCCAGAGATCATCCTGTTTGAGAAACGGCAGTAATCGTACCGATCGTGAAAGATCAAGCTTGTCCACCCATTCCATTGCTTCCGGTTGTCCAGCCATACCGGCACAGATAAAGATCGTCTCGGGAATTTCTTCCAGAATCAATGGAATTGACCGGAAGAATGTGTCATTTCGCACACTTCCCGGGCGGAAACCGCGCGGATTAATAACCACCGGGTCTCCGTGAGGAAGGTCAACGGGTAGAGGAATATCCTCCTCAATGGCTTCCTCCATAATCGGCAAATCAATCCCTCCCCCACCCGGAACGCACAATCCCGGCACATCGGACTTCAAACCCCATTCGCGGGCAAGATCCAGATCCCGGTTGGCATCCGCCATAAGACCATTGGCACGTTTCAGTACTTGCCGGGTCTCATATCCCATAAGCGGAGAGCCATGCGCGTGCAGGGTGAGATCATTCCCCCATATGGATACGATGAAAGGTATTCCCGCTGGGGTGATCCGCGCCAGCATGCCTTCAAATGGGATACGCAACGCATGGACAATATCCGGTTTTTCCCTGTCCAGAATATCAAGGAAGCTCCGGCGTGATTGTCCCAGGGTAACCGGTCCCACCCAGTAACGGCCGGTCATCAACAGGTCCCGGAACCGGCTGACGAATTTTCTTTCGCGGTCTTTTTTTTCTGTTTTCCGGCTCCCGGCCTGGCTTCCTGCCATGGAAGAGAACGCGACTGGGATCAGACCCGCATGGTTCACACCTGTAATTTCAGGATATGGAAATGTTGAAACCAGCCCAATATCAAAACCGGCTATCTCGAGGGTTCGAATCCATCCACGTGTGATTGGGCTTCGTCCGTCAGCTACCAGAAGAATTTTCATCCGCTTTTCCGTTTCAATACATGGTTGACAGCAGTTTCAAATATCTCAGCCATATGTTCAAGGTTGATCTCCTCCCGCACGATGCGGAATGATTCTCTGCCCTTTCGCGCCAGATTTTCCGGATCGCTCAACGCCGCCTGCAATGCGGATCTCAGGCTTTCCAAATCCCCCGGTTTGACCAGCCACCCGTTTCCAGACCGGACAAGATCGACCTGGGTTCCGTCTCCTTCGGCTGCGATGGCTGGAAGAGCGAAAGCCAGTGCCTGTTGAAGGGCCAATCCCCCGGTGCCTGGAAGGGCAAACAGGTCTGCTTTACGGAAAAGATCCTCCAGATCTTTACCCCGTTTGTCTCCGGTAAAGACAGCCGCTGGATAGATCTGCCCGGCGAGCCTTTCCAAGGCTGCGCGTTCCGGACCATCACCGACTATGATCAGTTCCGGTTGGATGGCCTCTTCCAGTAATGAACAGGCTTTCAATAACAGGTCCACCCGTTTACGGTCCTGCAACCTTCCTACAAAGATCACTGTTAATTTCTTTTCGATCAACGACAACTGGCGCACCGGGGCATCTGCTTCCGGGCGGAAAGCTGCCGCATTGGGAGCCACGAAAACCCTGTCTTCCGGTATTCCGGCATTTATATACCCGTCCCTGCCCTGCAGGCTGTATGTGAGAATGGCGTCAAAATCCTTGAGGAATGACACCCGCAGGCTGGAACGCAGACCGCCGGAAACCGGGACACCCAAACCCCAGCCGATAACCGGTTTGTTTCGCTGATGCATCCAGCGAACAACCTGCGGCGTGGATAGATACCGCGGGTTGCCTTCAACGATAAGCACAGCGGGGTCAAATGCCTGCAACCATTCGATTACCCCGCGCTGCTGGCACAGGTACAAACCGCCTTTCATGATATGGATATTCTGGATGGTATGCAGGCTGGCTTTTTTCGGTTTCCCGGGGTTGATCTGCTCCTCCGGTCTGGCTTCTCCGGCGGCAATTTCCAATCCCGCGGGGAAACTCTCCGCCAGCAGGTCAAAAAAGATCGCGCGGTAATCGGTCAGGACTCTTTGAAGTATGCCAAGCCTGACATCCTCCGTAGTCATCAGGCCACCACCACTTTCGATCCGTGGGAGTTCTTTTCCACTTCAATGCGCGCGGGGAATGCCTCTTTCAGTTCTTCCAGATGGGTAATCACCAGTATCTTCTTGAAATCCGGTTGAACCAGATTTATGGTCTCGATCAACCGCTGTCTGCCGTCCACATCCTGGCTGCCGAACCCTTCATCAATCACCAGAGTTTGCAGCCGTGCACCAGCCCGGTGAGCCAGAACCCGGGAGAGTGCCAGACGAATGGCAAAATTGACCCTGAATGCTTCACCGCCGGAGAAAAGCTCATATACCCTGGTACCCGCCCCATCACTGATCAGGATATCCAGGGTTTCACGTTTGTCATCGCGATTCTTATCTTTGTATTCCTTCTGGGTGGCAAATTGGACCGACATAGTGCCTCCGCTGAGGCGGTCCAGGATCTCGTTGGCCTGGGTTTCAATCTCCGGCAGGGCTTCTTCGATCAACAATGCCTGCACGCCATCTTTGCTGAAGGCTTTCTCAAGTATCTTATAGCGTGCCAGACCGGTTGTCAATTCCACCCGCCGGGCATTCAATTCTGTCTGACGTTCTCGCTGCTTCTGCAACACCTGAACGCGTTGCCGGGCTTCACCCAGATCACTTAACAATCGGGCTTCACGGGTTTTCAGGGATTCCAGTTCCTTCCGGAGAGCATTCATATCCGGCAAGCCGGCAGACTGATTCTCCAGATCCTGCCTGGCAGTCTGCCATTCGGCATCCCGGCGGATCAAATCGGCTTCCACATCCTGAAGTTCTGTTTCCAGTGCGGTCTTTTCTCTCCGCAGAGGTTCAAGGCGGGCTTTCGCCTCCGCCATTTTCTGCCGGCGATCATTAATAGGCCGCAGCTGGACTTCCAGTGATGAGACAGAATCCAGCCGGTCAGGGTCGAATCCCAACGCGTCCATTTCTTCAACCAGTTCCTTCAAGCGAGTGTTCGCTTCCGGTGCAAACAGGCCGGAATGGATCACCGGCTGGATCTCTTCCATCCGTTTTTTTGAAGCTTCCAATTCCTGCCATTGTTGGTCCAGCATTGCCTTCCGGGCAGCCGCCTGGTTGTAAGCACCGAGGGCTTGTTGATGGGACCGAGTTGCCTGGTCACATTCCTTCAGGCGGTTTTCCAGGGAATCCTTCTGCCTGGTCTTTTCAACGATCAACCGGTTATTTGCCAGGTAGGTCTCTTTCAATTCTTGACCCTGACGTTCAAGCTCGCCCGTCAGTTCCACACAATGGTCATCTGATAATTCCTGCCCGCATAGGGGACAATCTGCGCCAGCGACAGTATGCAATTTTTCAATCCGGTCCCTGAGCCTGTTCATCTCTTCTTTCAGGTTATTGTTCGTTGCTTCGAGCCGGGATTTTTCTTCGTTCACACTCCGCAATTCCGCGTCCAGCACAGGCCGGGTTTCCAAAATAGCCTGAGTGTCATCCACTTCTTTTTTCAAAACCGGAATGGATCTGGAAAGTGCCTCCAACTCCTGTTGGATTGCCGGGACCTTGCTCAGGTCAACTTCCAGGGATGCCCTTTCCTGTTCCAAACGGGCTTTTTCAGCCGCTATCAACTGCAGCGGCTCCTGTTTCCGGGTTTCAAGCTGATGGTATCTGGCAGATAATGCGTCAAGGTCTTCTTTTTCCCTGCGGGCAGTCTCCCAGGTAGTGAAATCGCTTTCAATCTGTGCTTCATCGCGTAACAATTCTTCCGCGGTTTCAATCTCTCGCGAGCATTCTGACAGACGTGATACAAGCCTTTCCTTGCGTGATTTGCCGTTCAGCCGATCAGCTTCCATCCGGCCCACAGCTTCGCGTTGAGCCCGTAGAAGAACCTCCAGTTTTTCATATCCCTGCAGGGTCTTTTCATGGGCTTCCCGCTGCAGGGAAACACTTTCCTTCTCGGATTCGGCTGCTTTTAATGCCTGTCTGCGTTGTTCCTCTTCGCCCAACTCGGTAAGAATTTCCCCCAGACGGCCATCCAGAATATCAATCTCAGCCTGTACCTGTTTGCGTCTCTTGACAGCTTCCTCCTGAAAAGCAATCCACCGCTCCAGCCCCAATATAGACCCGAGGATGCGTTTCCGGTCAGCCGGTTTTTGTTGGGCGAACTGGTCTGCTTTCCCCTGCAGGAAGAATGATGCGTTGATAAACGTGTCATAATCCATGCGCAGGGTATCACAAATGCGGGCTTCCGTTGACCGCATGGATTCGCCGGTCAGTACATTCCAGTCGCCATTTTCAGTGCGGATCGTAAATTCCAGGGTGCCGGTCTTATTCCTGAATTTTTGACGTTCCACCCGGTACATTTCACCTTCATACTGAAATACCAGGGATACACGAGCGGCATCCGACCGGGTATTTATGATCGAATCGTCATTCCGACGGGCATTGCCAAACAATACCCAGGTGATTGCGTCCAGCAGGGAAGATTTCCCGGCGCCATTCGACCCGGAGATACAGGCCAGATCGAAAGCAGAAAAATCAATGCTGGCCGCTTCCTGATAGGAAAGAAATCCGTTGATTTGTAATTCAACCGGTATCATCTGAAAAAATGCCTATTGATACTCTTCCGGTGTCTCAATTCGTTCCACCAACACTTTATCCACCCGGCGGCCGTCCATATCCAGGACCTCAAAGCGGAAACCCTCCAGTTCAAAGTGCTGGCCGGTGGAAGGGATTTCTCCCAGTTGATTCATCATCAGACCGCCCAGTGTCTGGAAACCGGCGTGATCCTCCTCCGGCAATTTATCCAGGTCAAGGATATCTTTGAGCTGGTCAATTTGAAGCTGGCCGTCAAACAGATAGGAACCATCCTCCCTTTCCACGATCTGCGGTTCAAAGGATTCACCCGGAATCGGGATATCACCGATGATCGCCTCCAGCACATCGGACAGGGTAACCATACCCTGCAGAGCACCATATTCGTCCACCACCAAAGCGGCGCGATTGCCCGGTGTTTTTAACAGTTCCAGTACTTTTAACGCCGGCATACTGTCAGGAACAAACAGGGAAGGAATGACAATATCAGCCAGGCGAACATCCTCACCGTTCAATTTTCGCCCAACCAGTTCCTTGGCACGTACAACACCAATGATTTCATCCAGGCTTCCATCCCCCACCGGGAATAATGAATGGCTTGACGAAAGTACTTTTCCAATATTCACATCCAGCGGTTCCCGGCTGTCCAGCCAGACCAGCTCAATGCGCGGCGTCATGATGGCGTCCGCCCGGCGGTCGCCCAGCCGGAAAACACTTTCCACCATATCCTGTTCCAGATCCTCAACAGAGCCGGTCTCCCGTGCCTGTTCCAATAGGAGCATGATCTCTTCATCTGATACCGGGGATTCCTGTGCTTCTTTCACTCCGAGCAGCTTCAATCCCAGATCGGTCGAAACAGCCAGAAGATTGACCACCGGTGAAACCAGACGCGAGAGGATTTGCATGGGCCGCGCCATAGCCAGGGTGATCTTCTCAGAAGAATGCAATGCCAGCCGTTTGGGGATCAGTTCACCAATGACCAGCGAAAAATACGTGATGATCAACACAACAATAACCAGGGCGATTCCATGGCTGTAGGGCGCAAGGACGGGGACCCGATCGATCCAGACTGCCAATCCATCTGCAAAACTGGCACCACCAAGTGCACCGGCAAATACGCCCACCAGCGAAATACCCACCTGGACCGTTGAAAGAAACCGGTTTGGTGATTCAATCAACTGAAGCGCGGTTTTCGCATCTTTACTGCCATCCTCAGCCTGTTGTTCAATGCGTGATTTACGCACTGACACCAGGGCGATCTCGGTCATGGCAAACAGGCCATTAATAATAAACATCAGGAATATTAGAAATACTTCCACCCAGTTACCGTTCATTTAACTCCCCGGGGTTGCAATCACCCCTGTACGTCTCCCATCCCACTGGCAGTCGCGAAGATCGAGCCAGCCAAAATATTCAAAGCGTCCCGTTCTTCCGATGCAATGTTGCGGGTCAACCAGTACGTATTTAACTGTTCTTCCACACTCATTCCACTCAGCCCGGCGCCATCCCCCACGCGAGACCGGGTCTCGACCCGCACCTTGCGGACCAGATGAAATTCCAATGCCGATTCCGCCTCACGCCGGATGGCCGGTTCATCAATCATCGGCTCCAACGAGCGTGGATAATCCAGAGTCAGCCTGAATATGGCTCCTTCCATGTCTTCCGGTCGGGGCATTACAGCCTGTATTTTTTCACCAATCTCAACCCCGGAATCAAAACAGATGAACTTATCCAGGAATTTTCGACCTTCCAAAACACGACGTTCAACAACCGTCGGTTTTCCGGATTCAATAGTGGTAATAACAAAGCCTTTTTCATCCTGCACTTCACCAAAATCCACCCGTTCAATTGAACCAGGATAGATAACCGGAGGTTGATTCCCCGCATTCAAATCCTGGTATTTATGGATATGTCCGAGAGCGGTGTATGCCAGGCGTGGATCCCTTACCAGTGATCCGGGAAAAACCAGATCATTACCGAGGCTGATGGTCCGTTCCGATCCCAACTCGGCGCCCTGAACCATTCCGTGCGCTGTGAGCATGACCGGGACATCAGGGTCAGCTTCATCCAGCCAGCGGTTGATCATCCGGGTTACCCGCTTCTCGATCTCTTCAAAAACATCCACCGGACTGACGTCTTCACCTTCAGCAGCCAGTGTTGCCATCATACCGGAACGCGAAATCCAAGGCAGCGCGATCACCTGAAGCGGCAACCCTTCCAGGTCATCCGGTTTCAAAAAAGATGGCCGGGACAGGACCCGCACATGAGGCACTTCCAGGGTATCAAATTCCTGCAATGCGTTAGCCCTGCCGGAAGCCGGTGGCAGGTCATGATTTCCAACCAGGAGCAGAGTAGGAATCCCCACCTGTGAAAGACGCATGATCCGCCGTCCCCACTCACGTTGATAGGTAGGCACGGGTGTCCGGTCTTTGTATGCGTCCCCGGCAAAGAGAACCAGGTCCACTTTCTCCCCGATTGCCGTATCCACTATGGCGTCCAGCGCTTTTAGAAAATCCAGCACGCGGATGGGCAATCCGCTGGCCGGATCCCGCCGACGCTGGCTGGCGATATCAATGTGGGCGTCAGCAAAATGCAGTATTCGCATGAGGAGTCCCGCCAATTAATGGGAAGTCATCAATCAGGTTGACAGGTGATAAACGAAGTTGAGTACTACAGTGACAATCCATATATGAATCGGACAGAGTTGTCCTTTATATCTATTTTACTGAAAAAAACACCCAAACCAGACATTGGATGATATTTCCCTGTAAAGAGTTGGTTAATTCGCCCCCATTTCCTGCAGTTTTATGACACTCGGTTCAAAATTCTGGTGGATCTTCAGGGTTGTTCGCAAGTCTGTTATGGCTTCATCCCGGTTGCCGATGGCTGCGTTTCCCATGGCACGCCAGTAATTGGATTCTTCCAGGCCGAGATGATTGGTCAACCCCAGCGTGAAATCGGCCAGGTTTACCACGTCCTGGTAGCGTCCGGTGTAGTAATACGCCATATACGGGCCGGTCTGATACCATACCATGCGGAATGGACGTGTATCTTCAGGCAGGGTTTCATAGATGGCAAAAGCTTCATCATACGCCTGGGATGCTCCCGCATAATCCTGTAACTTGACCATACTGGTACCGCGGTTGAACCAGGCAAAATACTGGTAGATATCCGTCATTTCCGAGATCTCTTTATTCGCCCGGTCATAGGCAGCACGATTGGCGGTGGTTTCATCCCACATGGGACCCATAATGGCTCGCAATTGTGGTTCGGTCTCAGCAGTGTGCACAACCATGAAGAGGAAGTTGAAGGCGCGCCATTCCTTTTCGAACTCTGTGTATTTAACCCGCCGATTGGCACCCTTATACGCATCCTGGGTGATGAACTCTCCGGTTGCGTCATCATATCCGGTGATGATGACGTAGTGCCCCATCCAACTGACATTGTTCGCCAGGTCCAATTGGTACACACCCATTTCAGTTAATACAGGGAATCCTCCGGCGACGAGTGATTTGATAAGCTCTATTGTCCCGCCGATGCGCGTAACGGATAGCAAGCCCGCGTTATTTTTGGCATAGTCTTCCAATTCATACGGCATGACGTTGTAATCATCCTCATACGGCTTTACCGCCTTGCCGATGTCGGTTCGTGTCCCCTTCCAACCCCAATACGAAATAGCCATACCCAGCGTTGACGGGGCGCAGTAATTCCGTACGCCATGCTGGTCCATATAACGCACACCGGTCAATGCGACCTTTTCAGGCAGCGGGGTTGCTGTGATTGTAGGTGTGAAAATGGCTGTCGCTTCCACCACAACAGTGGGTTCCACTGTAATGGTCTGTGTGGAGGTCGGCTGAAGTGGTATGACCGGGGTTGACGCCGGGGTGTTCTCTTTCTGAGGAACAAACACCTCTTTTTCCGGCGGGCGTATGACCGACATGATCTGCATCCGCCAGGTGTTCACATGCCAATCCACCCGTTCTTTGACCGGCGGCAGGAAGTAGACGATTCCTCCGATGATCAATATCCCCAGAATGATCTGCGGCAGGTTGGAACGGCGTCTACGTCTTCGGATTGGAGGATTTGACATACCGGCATTATAACATCCGCGACAACCATGTTTTCCTGCCTCGACTATAATAACCCGGATGAAAAAGTGGCTTAACACAAACCGGTCTGCGTTGTTGATCTTCTTTGTTTCAACGGTTATATCCTACCCCCTCGCCTGCCGCGTGTATGGTTTTTTTGAGCAACCAATCAGCGGAAAAGCGCTGTTGTTCCTTTCCATCTGGGCGGGGATAACCGGGTTGCTCTGGCTCCTCGATCTGCGATGGGGTCTTTTTATGAAATTTCCCGGTCCCGGTCGTAAACAGCTTGCTTTAAGCCTGCTTGCCGCCCTGACCTGCCTTATCCTGTTTCACTGGCAGCCACCGGCTTTCCCATCCACATTCCATATCAGCATCCAGGCTGACAGTGCGGTCCAATTGACCCGGATCACCTCGGGTGGCCGGTTATTCGAGCTTGACCACTTCAAATCGGAAGGGGATTGGAAACTGACCGAAAGTGGTTGGCAGACAACAGACGAAGGCGCTGGAAACCTGATATTTTCAGGTTCAGCTGAAGCTCCCATCGAGATGACCTTCATTACCGGCCCGGACTATGGTGACGTCAATATCAATCTACAGGGGCAGACAATCCGGGTTGGTCTTGACACTCCCAAACCCGATCTGTCCATTGTTAATGCGATTCCCGGGTCATATGGGTCGGTCTCGCCTGTCTGGATCGTCTGGGTTGGGATGCTTCTGATCAGCGAGTTTTTCCTTCTGGCAGGATTTTTCCATCTTCTTTTATCACGATATTTGGCCGGTACTGTGGCTTTTTTGTTGCCGCTGTTTTTCCTCCTGCCATATGTAACAACTTCTGCCGGACATAATGTATCTCTGGGCAACGATTTCGGTCCGTTCTATTATGTTTACAAAACATACCTGCTGGATTTTCTCTCTGAAGGAACCCTGCCGCTCTGGTCCCCTTCGGAAGCTGCCGGGTTCCCGTTCTTCTCCAACCCGCTGGCGCAGGCCATGTACCCGGTCAATGCCTTCCTCGCATTGATCTACCGGATCAATGGCGGATACACCCGGTTGGATCACCAGGTATTCACTGTTGCCGCCATCTGCTGGTTTTCCCTCGGTTTGTATGTTTGGCTGAGGGCATTAAATATCAAAAAACGTCACGCTCTTCCAGCCGCGTTGATCATGGCATTGAGCTACAAAATGACCGAATTGATCCGATTCCCGAACGCAACCCATGAAGCCGCCTGGTACCCGTGGATTTTGCTGGCTTTAACCCGCTTATCCACCGCTCGGGAATGGAAAACTGTCTGGTTGTGGACAACCGGGCTAAGTTTTTCATTGATCTGCCTGTTCACTGCCGGGTATCCATATTATGTGTATTACCTCCCGTTTCTCGCCGGGCCGTATCTGCTCTTCCTGCTCATTCCACGGGTGCGGGTGGTTCTCTTTGGTATTGGTAAACTGGATTGGAGAAAATATCTTACCGGATTCTCGACAGCCTGCCTTGCCGCCCTGGTGGTCTGCGGGCCTTATCTGTACCAGATGGCCAAGACGATCGCGCTGACTGCAGGGCGCGCCGGGGATGATTTCACGCATGCCACCATGTACCCGTTCGATTTTCTCGACACACTCGAATCCCTGGTGTACCCGGTCGCCGCCCGGCCTGAAGGCTGGTTTTACTTTGGAGCCCTGCCGTTAACCCTGATCATCCTTTACCTCGTCCGCCCTCAAAAGGTTTCAGAAACTGAAGAACCGGAAATCACCCTGAGGCGTTCATGGCCGGTCAAGGTCGCGCTGGTCTCCTGGCTGGTCTTCCTTAGCTATATTTCTTATGGAGAGAAATCTTACCTGTTTTTACTCTTCTACAAATTACTTCCGGCCTTCTCCGCACTCCGCGGATGGGGGCGGTTGAGCATCGCCCTGTTGCCGGGTTTGGCCCTGTTGCTGGCATACGCCCTTGGAGATCTGGAATCGAGATTGCTCCATAAGGAAACGTGCAGGCTTCTGGATAAGCGGTCCTGGTTGCCGCTGGCGGGAATCGCCCTGTTCAGTCTGGGATTCCAGATCTATGAGTTCTCTCATGGAATCACCGACGAATACTGGCAGATCTATTTCATTCCGCGGGTTGCATACCTCATCCAGACAGCTGCCAACGTAGCCGGCTTGAATATCATTCCAGACAGGGCAATCCTTTCAACCGTTTTCAGTTATTCGTACATGGGTTTCAGCCTGCTGGCTGTGATCATCGTGGCATTCCTTCTCTTTCGCAAACATGGAATATCATTCAACCGCTGGAAATGGGTACTCGCGGGTTTGGGACTCTTCTCAATGGCCAACCTGTGGTGCGGTGGACCCTGGCTGTGGAACAACGGATTCACCCCCAGAGAAGACCGGGAAGCAGGTCAATACGCCAGGCTCATGCCAGTCGCGTTGAAAACACCCCGCAAGAATGAAAATTCCACCCTTACGCTATCTCCCGCTTTTTCGGTGGGAAGCCCACCAAAATGGCATTTCAGCGCCTACCAGGATTTTTATTTTGATCCCGCGATCGATACAACCGCCCGCGATGAATTGCTGGGTGTCATTGACGGCCGCCGTTTCTTCTTCAGTTCTTCGATTGATCATTCATCCATTGATGCATTCCTGACGGACGCCCGCAGGTTTGAAATCAAACCGGAGATCATCGATTATACGGGGGATCTATTGCAGGTGAACCTGACTGTTCCGTCTTCCGGGTATTTCTCGTTTATTGATAACCTGGATGAAAACTGGATCGCCAGGGTTGACGGGCAACCGGAGATAATTGAACCGCTTTTTGGAACATTTAAAAGCCTGAAACTTGAACCCGGAGAACACGGGATCATAATTGTTTACTGTCCCCGCCTGTTCCAATGGGCCAATCCGGCCTGTGCGGATTAGCCGTCATGTTTTTAAAAGAAAAACTGAAGGTTTTTAACCCTCAGAATTTTCTTTTGGTTACTAGTTCAACCAATATCAGGCTTCTTTGAATTCGCCTTCCACCACATCACCGGAAGGGTTGGTTTGCGTTTCACCTTCACCCGCCGGAGACGGATTTGAGGCTGTCTGCGATGCCATGGTTTGCATCGCCTGCTGCACTTCCTGAATCAGGGTTTGCATTCGGGTGGTATCTTCGCCGTTCATCGCCTGGCGCAACGCATCGATCTTTTCTTTGAGAGCGCCATGGTCTGTATCTGGATGATCCTTGATCTCTTTTTCAGCCGCGTAGGCGATGGTATCTCCCTGATTACGGGTTTCGACGATCATCTTCCTGCGAATATCTTCCGCGCGGTTCGATTCGGCGTCCTTCATCAGCCGGTCAATTTCCGCCTTGCCCAGGTTGGTTGAAGCGGTAATGGTCACTTTCTGTTCACTTCCACTCGCCTTATCCTTCGCGGATACATTCAGAATACCATTGGCGTCAATATCAAATGTAACTTCCACCTGCGGAATACCGCGTGGCGCCATCGGGATACCCTCCAACCGGAAGCGTCCAAGGCTCATATTGTCACCGGCTATCGGTCGTTCACCCTGCAGCACATGGATATCCACAGCGGTCTGGTTGTCATCTGCCGTTGAAAAAACCTGCGATTTCTTCACCGGGATGGTGGTATTGCGCTCGATCAGAGGGGTCATCACACCACCCAGGGTTTCCAATCCCAGGGTCAATGGGGTTACATCAAGCAGCAGAACATCTTTCACTTCACCGCCCAGCACACCTCCCTGAATGGCGGCGCCTACCGCTACAACTTCGTCCGGGTTAACACCACGATTGGGGTCTTTGCCGGTCAACGAACGAACCAGTTCCTGTACCATTGGCATACGGGTGGAACCGCCCACCAGCACCACCTCATCAATCTGGGATGCAGATAAGCCGGAGTCCCGCAGCGCGGATTCAAACGGTCCCTTGCAGCGTTTCAATAGATCGGCAGTCATTTGCTCAAATCTGGCCCGGTTGAGTTTCATCTGTAAATGGCGTGGACCGCTGGCATCAGCCGTGATATATGGCAGGTTGATCTCCGTTTCCATCAGTGTGGAAAGTTCAATCTTGGCTTTTTCTGCTACCTCGCGCAAACGTTGCAAAGCCTGACGGTCCTGCCGCAGATCAATGCCCTGGTCCTTTTTGAATTCATCTGCCAGCCAGTTCACGATCTTTTCATCCCAATCATCACCGCCCAGATGG
Source organism: uncultured Leptolinea sp. (assembly GCA_964424035.1). Classification (GTDB taxonomy): domain Bacteria; phylum Chloroflexota; class Anaerolineae; order Anaerolineales; family Anaerolineaceae; genus Leptolinea. Next base: position 17,950 of record CAYRHB010000004.1, on the reverse strand, counting down.
GTATCACCATTGGTCGACTTGACTTCGAATACGCCATCACCAACCTCAAGTACAGAGACATCAAACGTACCACCGCCAAGATCAAAGACGAGGATCTTCTCGTTGGCTTTCTTCTCCAACCCGTAGGCCAGAGCTGAGGCGGTTGGTTCATTGATGATACGCAGCACTTCCAAACCTGCGATACGGCCGGCGTCTTTGGTCGCCTGGCGCTGGCTGTCATTAAAATACGCCGGTACGGTGATCACCGCCTGGGTGATCTTTTCCCCGAGATGCGCTTCAGCGTCTGTTTTTAGTTTGGACAGAATCATGGCAGAAATTTCCTGCGGGGTATATTCCTTGCCTGTCTGTGCAACTTTTACACGCGCATCACCACCGGCCCCTCGTACCACCGGGTAGGGGACCATTTTCCGTTCCTGTTCCACTTCATCAAACTTGCGGCCCATAAACCGTTTAATGGATGAGATGGTATTCTCAGAATTGATCACTGCCTGGCGTTTTGCTGTCTGGCCTACCAGCCGTTCACCATTCTTGCTGAAAGCTACAACCGAAGGGCATAGACGAGATCCCTCTGCCGTGGTAATTACAACGGGTTCGCCGCCTTCCATAACGGCAACAACACTGTTTGTCGTACCCAGGTCAATACCGATAATTTTTCCCATAGTTCACTCTCCTAGAAAAATTTCTTATCGTTACAAAGATACGCCTGAATTGAAAATTTTCTATTAACATTGTGAAAGAATTACATATAAACCCGGGCAATTGACACTTCCATGCATAAGCCTGCCATGAATTCCTCATGGCTTGCGTATAATGGAGATATGAAAAGAACTTATGTCTCAATCTGGTTGATTCTGGCGATCGGACTTACCGCGCTGGGATTTTTTGCCGTGGCGCAACCGGTGCAGGCTCAATCACAAACCCCGCATATTCTGCTATTGAAGTATGACGGTCCTGTTACATCGGTCATGGTCGATTATGTTACGCGCGCAATACAAAACGCGGAAGATCGGGCATACACGGCCATAGTCCTTGAGATGAATACTCCGGGCGGCAGTATTGAACTGATGAACCGCGTGGTGCAGGTTATCCGCTCAAGCGATGTCCCCGTAATCGTCTATGTGAGTCCACGCGGCGCAATGGCCGGAAGCGCCGGCACGATCATTACCCTGGCCGGACACGCCTCTGCCATGGCGCCGGAGACTGCGATCGGAGCCGCCAGCCCTGTGGGTGGTAATGGCGAAGACATCGGCACAACCATGGAGTCAAAAGTAAAAGAGATCTTAAAAGCCACAGTCAGAAGCCTGGCTTCCAAACGCGGAACAGAGGCTATCCGTACGGCTGAAGAGACGATTGAGAATGCAAGAGCCGTTTCAGCTGCCGAGGCGGTTGAAATCCACCTGGTCGATGTTCAGGCAGATGATCTGGATGACCTGCTGCAGAAATTGGATGGCGTTACTGTTACCCTTCCGAAGGGGGAACAAGTTCTCGAGCTATCTGATGCAACTGTCGATATTTTCGATATGTCGCTCATTGAAAAATTATTGATGATGCTTACCAACCCAAATCTGCTTTTCTTGTTGCTGTCCATCGGCGTTCAGGCAATCCTGATAGAAATATCATCCCCCGGCGGATGGGTTGCAGGCTTCCTGGGTTTATGCTGTGTTGCCCTGGCGGTTTATGGTATGGGTATTCTCCCAGTTAATCTCTTCGGCTTGGTTTTTATGGTGATGGCTTTTGTTCTATTCATTCTGGATATTAAAGCCCCCACACACGGCGCGTTAACCGCCGCCGGAACCTTATCCTTCATTGTCGGGGCGCTGGTCCTGTTTAACAGTGTCCGGCTCCCCGGTTATCCCACAATATCCATCCCCCTGGTAATTGGCACTGGTCTGTTTCTGGGAGCCTTTTTCTTCGGCATCGTTAGCATCGGCATCCTGGCACAAAAGAAACCAGTCATCGCTGGCCGTGAGGCACTGGTTGGTAAGACAGGATATGCCATGAATAACATCGACCCGGAAGGCGAAGTACAGGTGGCCGGTGAGCGTTGGAGCGCGTACGTGGAGCCGGGTGAACCTGCCATCCCGGCAGGCAGCCGTGTAAGCGTTACAGCCGTCGATGGGATCCGGCTGCGGATCAAACAGACCACAGACTAGTTCGAATTACGCCCGCCAGAAACCGCGCCGCATCGGACGTACATCTTCACGCGTCACAAACGCTTCGGGGTCAGTTTCCAAAATGATCGTTTCCAAACGGTCGACATCTTTTCGGAAAACACTGGTCAGGATCACAGAAACTGTCCCGTTTTTTCCCCGACCGGCGATCTCTGTGACTCCGAATCCGGCAATACGGAGCGCGTCACTGATGGCTGCACCACGTGTAGCGCTCATGATCGTCAATTGAATGTGGCCTACAGCCAGCCGTTCTTCGATCAACATTCCCAGGACATTCCCCGTCGCGAAACCGGCAGCATATCCGATTACATTCAGCGGGTTATCCAACTGTGTTAAAACAGATGTTATGGCAATGACAAATAGAAGGGATTGAAAGAAACCCAGAACCCAGGCAATACCTTTCTTTCCGCGGACGACAAACAACACCCTCAGGGTATCCAGCGACATGTCGCCCACCCTTAAGGCAAAAATGATCAGGGCGTACAACCACGGGGGCGTGGAGGAAAGCCATTCGTAGATCATGCCAACCCGTTTTCGGTTGCGGCTTCCAATTCTTCGGTACTAGAAATTTCGGTGGAATACATCTGTGTCATGTATTCTTTAACCATCCGGCGTGTACTGAACTGCGGAGCCAGTGTCCGCAATGATTCCTTAATCATTCCAACCCATTCATTGGGCAGATTATCGGCTGAACGGTTTGAATAGTAGAGGGGAATGATCTCTTTCTCAAGGGTGTCATAGAGGGAAGCGGCATCGAGCTCATCCTGTTCGTTGGGATCGCGTCCTTCCACCTCATCGCCAATAGCCCAGCCATTGCGTCCGTTGTATCCTTCACGCCACCAGCCATCCAGTACGGAAAAATTCAAAACACCATTGACCGCCGCTTTTTCACCGGAGGTACCACTGGCTTCCAGCGGCCGGCGGGGAGTATTCATCCAGACATCCACTCCCTGTACCAGATAGCGGGCTACATTCATATCATAGTCTTCCAGGAAAACCAGCCGCCCGCCGGCATGGGAGTCTTTCACCATCCGGTAAACTTCCTGGATCAGGAATTTTCCGGGTTCATCTGCAGGATGTGCCTTGCCGGCAAATATAATCTGCACCGGCATGGAGGGGTTATTGATGATACGTAATAACCGGTCAACATCACGTAAGATCAAATTGGCCCGTTTGTATGTGGCGAACCTGCGGGCAAATCCGATCGTGAGGGAATACTGCTCAAGCAGCACGCCGCCAGCAATCACCTGCACCGGGTGGATGGAATTGCTCATCCAGGCACGCCGGGCACGTTCATTGGCAAAAGTGATCAGTTTACGTTTCAAATGTCTGCGGATCGCCCAGAGTTCGGCATCCGGAATCTCTTCAATTTGAGACCACATGTCAGGATCATCAATGTGTTGCATCCAATCGGGTCCAAAATAACGATCAAAGAGCAAGCGCATCCGCCGTGCAATCCAGGAGCCGGTATGCACTCCATTGGTTATGTGGGTGATCGGAACTTCCTGTTCTGTCAGATTAGGCCAGAGGAACTGCCACATCCGACGTGAAACCTGTCCATGCAATTCAGAAACGCCATTGCGCTGCTCTGAAAGTTTCAAAGCCAGAACAGGCATACTGAACTGTTCACCCCATTCCGATTGGCTGCTGCCCAGGGCAATGAACTGGTCACGGGTCAGATTTAATTCAGGCCAGTAATGGGCAAAATACTTGTCAAGCAACCAGAAGGGGAACGCATCATTCCCTGCCGGGACCGGGGTATGCGTGGTAAACACATTTGTCTTGCGTACTTTCGCCGCGGCGTCATCAAATGTGACGCCCTTTTCAACCAGTTCCCGGATCCGTTCCAGGGTAAGGAACGCGGAATGGCCTTCGTTCATGTGCCAGACATTCGGGGAATACTGCAATTTTCGCAATACCCGGACACCGCCAATTCCCAGCAATATTTCCTGCGATATCCGGACATCAAGGTCGCTGGAATACAGGCGGGAGGTTAACTGCTGGTCTGTCTGATTATTGGATGCCACATTGGTATCCATCAGATACAGGGAGACCCGCCCAACCTGCACCTTCCAAAGACGGGCGGCAACAGTCCGTTTGGGAAGCTCAACATGGACAACCAGGGGGCGGCCTTCTTCGTCATACAATGGTATGACTGGCATTTCATCCAATTTTAGAACTTGAGTCCGGGTTTCCTGCCAGCCGTCTTCTGTTATCCGCTGGGCAAAGTATCCAAGGATATACACAAACCCGACAGCCACAAGCGGGATGCCAAGATCACTGGCTTCCTTCAAATGATCTCCGGCAAGAATTCCCAGACCTCCAGCGTATACAGGAAGGGATTCATGCAGACCAAACTCAAAGGAAAAATAGGCAACCTGTTTGTCCTTCAAATCCGGGTAAGTACGGTTGTACCAGGTATCATCCGCCTTCATATAGTTGTCAAAATTCCGCAGAACCCGATCATAGAAATCGAGGTAATTGCGGTCACCGATGACGGCATTCAGTTTTGAACGCTCAACCTGGCGCAGGAATGCAATCGGATTGTGTGAAAGCCGTTCCCAGAGCAACTTGTCGATATAGGAAAAAAGCATCTGGGCTTCAGGGTTCCAGGTCCACCAGAGGTTGTAAGCCAATTCTGAAAGTCTGGATAACCGTCGGGGCAAACTAAAATGATTGGGTAATACTCGTAAATTCTGCTCCATAGAGCCACCTATTCATAAGGTTGCAAGTTCGATTCCCAAACTACAGCGAACGAACAACAACATAAGATTCATGATCATACAGGAGAAAAAGGTCCACCCATATAGTCGTGCGATTATACCATTCTGTCAAGTGGTTTCGGACAAAGAAGTCCATAATGGTATACATTGATTTGATACCGGTTTTGTATTCTATTCGGTCGAAGTTTGTCCGGTCAGGTCTTCGATGGCATCAATACCCCAGACAGAATTCTCAATTGTCAAAAGGAACCGGCGTTGATATTCCCTGCCTCCCGCGAGGATGGTTACAGTGATGGCTGCCGTCGGAGGTTCGGGGCTCACTGCCGCAGATTGCACCACCATGCCTCCCAGGTCTCCATTGATCTGCAGCATGGCCGTAGCTCCACCGGGAGGTTGCTGCGCGCGGCGGGAGGAGACCAGAAAACTGGACATGCGGTCTGGTGCTTCCTGGTAAGCCGTAAGGAACGCCAAAACCACCTCTTCGGGATTTTCCGGGTATTCCCCGGCTTCAGACAGCATCTCAATATTGTCGATCTTCCATTCACCATTTTCCTGAACCAGTTCAAACCGGGCATTCACCGGTTCCGGAATATAGAGCGTCCCTTCGAGGGATGAATGTGAGGAATCGCTGGAGATGGTGGGGGATCCAACCTTGAACTCTCCCAGCTCATCGGTGGGGCCAAATAGCGCATCCAACCCGGTATCATCCTTCACGCGGGCGGCAAAAGCTGAACTGAACAGATTGGAGGTCAGCGCAAATTTTCCACCTGATTTCAATCCATCCAGGAATAATGTGACGGTCTGGTCCGGTTCAATTTTTGGCATCACCACGGCAGCCGGGACTTCGGTCGGTGTTGGCTCTACAGGAACGGGAGTGTTTGTCGCCACAACTTCAACAACTTCTGCCGCCTGTGTGGCAACTTGAGCCAGTGTGGGTGCGATTCCACCCGGGATCTGGAACGGCAGGTTGGCACATCCGCCAACAAAGAGAATTAAAAGGGAAACTGGAACGATTTTTTTCAATGGAAACCTTTCCTGCTCGATAAACACAGGACACGGGGTAAGAAATTCCACTTTGCGGATTTCACCCCGTGTCCTTGGTCACTTTCGAATTCAAATTATCGCGAAGAGCTGTTATAGAACCAGTTGAACGCGTAGTATCCTGAGGAGCTATCCATACGAATGGCTATGGCTTCACTGCCCTTTAGTTCATCCGGGATGGTGTATGTGGCGGTGAAATCGCCGCCTTTCCCGGTATCGGTCGTGGATACTACCTGACCGCCGATGGCGGCTGTTCCATATTCACCCATGCGAACCGTGAATGTCTGATCTGCCGGAAAATCTTTGGCGAAGATGGAAACCATAGAATCTTTTACAACTGAGCTGATCGTAAAGGATGGAACGGCATTGTAATCAGAAGATACATTCGGGCTCACTACCGGTACGGCTTCTTCTTCAGTAGCCGGTTCAGTGGAAGCTTCTTCAACCACAGGGGATACCGGTGTGGGAGTTGGACCACTATTCGTGGATGTGACTGCAGCCGGATGGGTGCTTAGATTGCGGAACCAGTTATACGCATAGTATCCATTGGAGGCTTCCAGGCGCAACGCAATAAAGTCGCTGCCTTTCATGCTATCAGGGATCACAAACGTCAATCTCTGGTTTCCGTTATCAGTAATGGAACCACTTCCGGCGACTGTTCCGCCAACACCCATTGTTCCGTATTGCCCCATGAAGACAGTGAAATCTGTATCCAAAGGCATATTGGTCGTGACGATGGTGACAGATGTATCCCGTTCCACTTCACTGATGGTAAAGGAAGGAATTCCCAGGAATACAGGCTCAATGACTGTCGGGGCTACAATAACACCTTCAGCCATTCCTTCACCGCCTGTGCCGCCGGTACCGCCTGTACCACCCGTTCCACCGGCACCGGGTTGTGATGTTGTCGTATTGTAGAACCAATTGTACGAGAAAAGATAGGTCGAAGCATCCATGCGGATGGCTATCTGATGAACTCCGCGGAGGGAAGCCGGGATTTCATAGGTTTCTTCGAGTTCTCCCCCTTCACCGCTGTTGGTTGTCCCCACAACCTCTCCCCCTTTTGCCAGGGTACCAAAATATCCCATCCGCACCGTGAAATCACGGTCAGCCGGGAAGTTGTGCATCTTTATGGTCACCTTGGAGTCGGATACAACATCCGAGATCGAGAAAGTGGGGATCCCGGTATATCCTGTTGAAATCACAGTCGTACCATTTTCAGTGGTTGTCGTAGTTGAAGTAGTGGTCGCGGGATAAATGGCGCTTACCGGACTCAGGAAGTTGGGATCATTCCGGAAGTAGTTGTAAGCGTAATAACCCCCCGGTGCATCCATCCGGATGGCAATAATTTCCTGTCCTTTCAAGATATCCGGGATCAGGTATGTTTCCTGAAACGCGCCGCCGGCTCCAGAGTTGGTGGTTGCCACCACAACGCCGCCTGAACCATTTGTGTTTCCATAACCCATGCGAACTGTGAACAACTTTTCCGATGGGAATGTGGATGTCTGGATGGTCACTGAAACATCTTTGACGACAGAGACAATGTTGAAAGTGGGAATAGCTTTAGCCTGGTTTACAGAACCCGGACAAAAAGCCAACCCTGCCGCCAATGAGATAACGACGAAAGCTTGAAGCAATAACAGGAGTTTGGAGGTCTTTCTGGTCTGGCTTTCGGTCATTTGTCTTTCCTCCTAAGTCGAATCATACCAAAATACCAGAATAGTATAGCTTGAAAACGATAAACCTGCACGATTTTGTCAATTAAATACACATAAAGGATTAATGTGAATTAATCTTTTCATCAACCTGTGGAAGGTCCAGGAACACCTCAAGGTCACCGAAAAGCCTTCTGACAGCCTCTGGTTCTATTTCATGGCGGGTAATCCGGCCATCTTCCCAGGAGCGGATCAAGCCGGCTTCCCGAAGTACTTTCGCATGATTACTTACGGTCGGCCGTGAAAGCCCCAGGTATGCAGCCATATCCGTATTGGTCATACTGAAAGCCCGGATCAAACGTAGAATGATCAACCGTGTTGGGTCGGCCAGGGCTTGAATCTGGTCCGCAAGGCGGCGGGTATGATCCAGGAAGTTGTGATACATCTGTCCGGGTTCAGCAAAAGCCAGATAGACCACATCCGGCAGGAGTAAAAATGAATCTGCAAATTCAAACGGCTCCAACCAGAAATTGACAAACAACTTTCCATTCTGAATGGCGGACTTTATCTCGGGATATCTCAATGCCGGATTGACATCGGAAAGCCAGTCCAGATCGGGAACCTGGCCTTCCGATTGTGTGGCACCAAGCATGGCGGCCAATCTTAATTCCATGTTAGATAGAAAGGACTCGCGCTTTTCACGCCATGGACGATAGATTTCAAAGTAATAGCGATCCAGCCAGTGCCAGAACCTGTCATGGTCTCTGCCTCCCTGCAAAATACCCAGACAGACTTCCAATTCCCGGAAAAGACGGTTCTCAAATAAAGGATCCTGTGGATGTGAAAACCTGATACCTTCATATGCTGACCGCCTGTATCGCACCATCAATTGGAGGAAAGCCTTTTCTGCGGGAAGGTTGGCAATCCCGGATCCGGTTTGCTCATCAGACATAGCAAGAAGGTTACGAACCGCGTCATCAACTGTCATCTGCCGTATTGCCATCGTGGCCCGGGAATAATCGCTTTCATCCAGTGCGCCGGCAATCATCGATGCGGTTTCCAGCACATTGGCGAACCAATTCATAGACCCGAAATATTCCTGCCATTCCTCCAGCCAGTCATCCGGGCAGGATTGCCTGAGGGTCATAATCTCGGGAGGCAAACCACCTGCCATGAATCGTCCACCGGCTATGGCCAGAGCCGTGTCCAATTCCATCGCAATGGATTGGGTGATCTTCCACCCCGTATGAATACCATCCGCCGGGAAATTTACGTTCATGGGTTACATTCCTATTACAGCTTCATCCGCCTTCCTGCCAGATTTACCGAAAACCCGCACCAATAGATATACAACAACAGCCCCCATCAGAATGGACATGCCAAGGAAAAACGTATCCATTTTTACCACGGATGGTACAAGGAGAGGCGTAGCCACCATGCCGACCAACTGGCTGGCGACCATAACCATCTGCAACCAACCGCCCACCTGCCCCAGTATCTCTGTTGGTGTGATCAACTGCATGATCGTACCCACCTGCACATGGACCAGGCCATTGCCAATCCCACCTATCAGACAGACTGCGAGCACAGAGTAAAGGGCAATATTGATCCTGCCAATGGGATAAACAATCGCAAGGACGATCGGGATCAACCCGAGCAGGGCGAATCCACCAATGAGGTCTTTCCAAGGATTGACTGTTTTTTTACGTGTGAGGATCACCATGGTGGCGATCAAAGACCCGATGCCAACCAGACTGATGGAAAGTCCGTAAACACGTTCACCCTGCAGCAATACATCCCGGCAATAAATCGAAGAAAGTACGTCGAAACCAATGATTCCCAGGATCGCCGTGAAAACTCCGGAGAAAAGCAATCCCAATTGAGGAATGTCACGAAAGACCTGCCGCGGATTGGCTGCCCGGCTGGTTACATTTGAATTCCTTTTTTCCCCGTGGGCAGGCAGGGAAGGCAGTAACACCATCACACCGGCAGCCAGGAAGAACGATAGCGCATCAAAGAGAATAGCTGTATGCGGGTCCATCACTGAAAGTACCAGGCCCGCAATGAAGGGAGAGAATACCTTAACCAGTCCGGTCAATTGTTGGAGAAAGGCATTCGCTTTTGGTAAATCATCCCGCGAAACCAGATCCGGAACAACCGCCTGACGGGATGGTGTGACAACAGACAAGACCACCGCTTCCAGAGCCAGAATGCCATAGATCAGTTCGATCCGGGTGGTGAGGAAAAGCAGGCTCACTACCGCTCCCGATAGAAGCTGGCTGGCTATCAACAAATACTTTCGGTTGATCCGGTCGACCAACCAACCGGCAAACGGGCTTATGATCAGAGTTGGCAATAACCCGGCAAGAAAAACTCCGCTGCTCTCCATCACACCACCGTTACCGCGGAAGACCAGAATGGCCAGAACAGCCATAAATGTGATCCAATCGCCAATGCCGCTGACCGATTCTGCCAGACCCAGGATCAACAAAGACCTGTTACCCAGTATTTGCTTCATTTTCTCTCCTTAACGTAGCCCATTAGCTACGCATTAAATATAGCACAGTGATTACGTTTGTCAAGAGAAAATGTTAATTCTTCAGGGTTTTTGTATAATTCCATTATGGAAGAAGAAAGAACTACATTTAATATCCGCCTTGCCCTTCCAGAAGACGCGCCGGAAATTTGTATTCTGGCAGAACAACTGGGGTACCCGGATTCCATCGATGCCGTGGCTTCGCGACTGCAGGCGATCTTGTCCGATCCATCGCAGGTTGTGTTTGTGGTTGAAACCGGAGATAAAAAAGTCGTCGGGTATCTGCACGCAATCTGTCAGGTTTCTCTGGAAACTGGTCTGGTAACAGAAGTGGGCGGACTGGTCATCCATTCCGATTTCCGCAGAATGGGACTGGGAAAATTACTAATGGCTGAAGCCGAAAAATGGGCTGTCTCTCAAGGATGCCAGATCATCCGGCTGCGTTCCAATATCATACGCGCCGAAGCGCATAAATTTTACAGAGACCTGGGTTATGAGATCTATAAAACCCAGCACGCGTTTATCAAATCGCTTGTGAAGTAGTTTTTTTAGGATTGAAGGGAATAAATCCTTTTCAGGCTCCAGGCTGCGACCATTTCAGCGTTGGAAGAATACACTATCGGATTCAACGTTGATCAACGTTCAATCTTCCCTTTAATTCATTCCGGCGTTCAACATACGCTGAATGGGGTATATACCCGGCATTGTATTGATCATCCAGTGCGATTATCGCATCCAGGATGGCATCACGTTCCATGTTACTCATTGGGACAACAACCTGTGAATTAATTACCTTTCTACTGGATATGGTTTTTTGGTGAACCAGGATGGCCAGGGTTAGGAGCACAAAAATCAGAGAGAAAATACCAACAACCAGATTTGTATTCCATTCATCCACGATCATATCAGCGACGGCAGGTTTCCCGGACACGACCAGATCCAAATGTGACCCACTTTCCATCCGCTCCGCCTGATAAACAGTCCATGTGCTATTCTGAATAACTTTCTCTCCCAATTGATGCAAACGACTGCTTTTGACAAAGAATTTCCCCGAAGGCAGAAGAACGTTGGTTGATTCTACCGAAAACGGAAGGGTGATATAGAACGGCAAATCCGGTTTATAGATGAGATCAAATGAAAAGACGATCTGAGTATCATTTCCCGGTGGAATACCCTGTGTGTCACCAAATCCATCTGAGGTGGGTATATACCGTCCTTTGTCTTCTTCGGCTTCATATTCCAAATTGGATGCGCCGGAGGGTAGTGTGAACCGGATTACCGGTTCCCCGGGAATGGTGGATTTGATAAACCTGTTTGTCGGATTGGATAGCATGTACATCTGTTTGATACGAAGTATGTCCGCCTGTGGAAACTCAAAGAACAAATACATCCGTTCCGCAGATACCGGAGATACATCCGTATCTGTTTCATATACCGTAAGAATCAGGTTTGCCAGCTCATTCACCTTACCAGTACGGATCACACTGGTTGAAAAAATGACACCACTGTAATTTGCGGATACCAGATACGTTAACCCGGTCCCTTCAGGTACATCATTGAACTCAAATCTCCCTCCGCTCGTAACGACCATTTGGTCGGTATACACCACATTCTCCTGATCAAAGACGGCCAGTTCAACCTTCTGATCCCCTGGAATTTCTTCGCCTGAATCATTTACAACCCGCCCTGAGATCAAGTTGCCGGCTACATCGGCCGTCGTGATTCCAGCGCCCTCTTCAAACAGGGTTTCCTGTACCGGGGATAAGGACAATTCATCGTCCGGTATATCTTTGGAAAAAACCAGTGAGCGAAGGTATAAAGCAATATTCAACTTTGTGCCGTCCGGCAAATCGCGGGGTATAGCCGGCATCGAACCGTATCCGTTTTCCAAAGAAACGATCACATCATTCAACGAATGCTGAAGCAACTCCGGGCTTACAATCTCCTCCATCGAGTGTGCATTTCCGGTTTGCCCGGCGCAATTTTGACAGATCTCCAGGAATTCTTTTTGACCGTCATCCAATTGCCAGGGTTTTACATCCATCGTGAAAAGATAGGAAACTACATCCCAGCGTTGGCGGTCACTCAAAATTCCAGCAAAACCCGGCATCAGCCTTTCCATCCGCCCCATGGTAACAACCTGGTACCACGAATCCGGTGAGAACTCGCGGGAATACTCCAGAGACCCGACCGGGGGCGGTATTGATGGTAACCCGCCGGCTTTTTCTCCATCACCCATTCCAGTTTCGCCATGACAGGCACCACAATTTATCTGGTAGATGGATTCGCCTTCAGACGGATCAGGGGGAAGCAATGGAGCCACATTCGCTGAAGAAGACGCCTCATCAGATACCTGCCATGTCGGGATGAAATCCGGCGGAGGAGTAACATCCTGGACCAGCATACTGGAACAGGACGTCAGCAATAGGACCGCCAATGTAGCACTTATCCAATTTCCGGAAAGACTTTTTCCGGACTGGTTTCCAAAAAGACAAAGTCTCAAAATGAACCTCGCATCAGTTCACTTTCGATCCGCATGCGGGGCAAAAAAGATCTGATTTTTTGATCACCTTTCCGCAGTGTGGACAAAATCCAGCCGATTTCTCATCCCGTGTCCTGCGGCGGGCAGCAATCATATCTTCGATCATTTCTCCCGGAATGGTTCCGGATGTTGGTGATTGGAATTTGTCAGGTTGAATGACACGGTTACCCGCAGGTAAAAGCTCTTCAAATTCATCTATCCGGATTGAAAGACGTTTGATTGTTGATTCAATTTCATCCCGTAGTTTTGAGGACAGTTCCGAATCAGCTATTCCCAGGGCAACATCCGCATCCAGTTCATGCAGATCGGATAAAACCCGGTCTTTCGCTTCCAGCAAATGCCGGTATTCCATTTCCCTTTGGACCGCGTCATCATCCAGTTTGTCTTTCTCAATTCTCGAATTTGTATCTGAATAGAAAGGTTGGGCTACCAGCAAACCGGCAAGTATGGCAAGTGAAAGGATGAGAAGTAAAGAACCTGTATCCATGATATGTCTCCATTTTAGGAGAATTTCGATGACCGGTACAAAGCTATTTCGGATATATCGGGCTCACAGGGAAAAACTAAACCAGGAACCGATAAGAATAGTTTAACTTCCATTTTATAAATCCCAGTCGAAAATCACACTTCAGATTAATGGTGACCACCTGTAGCGGACATTCTTGCAGCGATATGCGCTGCACGTTCCCTGTCGATACGTGTTACAGGCCACCCGGCGACGAGAGTTCCCAGAACAATGACAAACCCGCCAATCCACAACCAGTTAATGAGCGGGTTTCGGTAAACCATGAAAGTCGCTCCCTGCGAACTGACTGACTCCCAACCAACCAGGACGATGTATAAATCCTCTTCCAATGAGCTCAATATCCCGGGAACCGTGACGGGTTGCTGGGATTCATAGTAGTAATCACGCCTTGGGAATGCATCGCCGTACTCTTTTCCATTCTTCAGTACCTGGATGGCCGCCCTGGCAATATTGCGTCCATCCCCGGAATTAAACACTGCCAGATCACGGTAAACGAACTCATATTGCCCCAGCGATAATGCCTGACCCCGCGCTATCGTTCCCCGGGTTTCCTCCTGGAACATCTCAACCCCTACGATGCCCAATGCCATTAAAACCACTCCCAGATGGATGATGTACCCGCCATACCGGCGTCGGTTGCTGTCAGCTAATTTCCAGAGGGCAAGTAGAACGGGTTCACCGGTCTTCCGGCATCGGTACCGCACGCTCCGGCCGTATTCATAAACCGTTGCATTAATGACCAGAATGATCAAGCCAAGCCCAATGACCGCTCCCAATGACCGAACTCCGGCAATCAGAATAACCAGGACAACCAGCAGGGTTACCAAAACCGGGAAAAACATCCCTTTACGCAGCGTTTTCCATGTTGAATATCCCCACGCGGAAAGTGGAGCAATCCCCATAAGAAGCATAAGCGCGGCAAACAGGGGCGAAGTCGTCTGTTTGTAATATTCCGGGCTGACAATTTTTGTTTGTCCGGTGGAGACATCAGCCAGTATTGGTTGGAGGATACCCCACAGACAAAATCCGGTGATCGCCATAAAGAGCAAACCGGCAAAAAGAAACATTACTTCACGGCTGTATATTGAATATTTCCGAATGTCCGTTCCGAATTGTTTCCACCGCCAGACCAGCAAGTCGAGCGGCACGGAAAGAGAGACAACCAAAAAGTATCCGAGGAACGAACCGATGGCGCTTTGTGAATATGCGTGTACCGATGAAAGAATACCGGATCGTGTAAGAAATATTCCCAGATTGACAAGCCCATACGTCAGAATGATCAGGACCACATTCCAGCGTTTGTACAAGCCGGCTTTCTCCTGGGCGATGGTCATATGGAGATACGCTGTTCCTGTCAGCCAGGGCAATAACGCGGCGGTTTCCACGGGATCCCATCCCCAGTAACCTCCCCATCCAAGCACATCATAAGCCCACCGGCTACCGAATAATAATCCCAACGACAGGAACAACCAGGAAAATAATGTCCACCGCCGGGTGTGCCGTATCCATGCCCCGTCCATATGACCACTGATCAACGCAGCAATACAAAATGCGAATGGAACAGTGAACCCGGCAAAACCCAGGTATAGCAATGGCGGGTGATAGATCATACCCGGGTGTCTCAGCAATGGATTTAATCCATTGCCATTTTGAGGGATCCATGGAATTGCACCTTCAGGACCGGTCATCGCCGCCACCCGGCTTCCATCTGCCAATTGCCACATCCGGGAAAACGGATTTTCGAAAAACAAAGACAGGGAAATAAAGAAAGCCAGATTTAAAGCAAAAACCGCCAGTACCCAAGGTTGGAGTTCATTATCTGCATTCCGTTCCCTGCCTGATGCCAACATCGCGATCAATGCCAGAACCCATGACCAGATAAGGAATGAGCCTTCCTTGCCACCCCATAACGCAGTGATCCGGAGATGGACTGGAAGGTCAGTCCCGGTGACCGTGTAGACGTAGTGCACATCAAAATGCCCGCGTACGAGCAAATAGACCAGGCAGGAAATGGAGATGGATACAAGCCCAAAAATAATTTGCACACCCAGGCGGGCACTTTTGATAAACACCCGATTCTTACGCCAACCGCCGACTACTGCAGTGAAAAAACAATACAGAGCCAGGAACAAACTGATGATCAGCGAGCCGAATCCAAGATTGTTTGCCATTAATCTAATCCATCAATATCCGGGGGATTTGTTTGTGATGGTACGGACTTTTTGGGTGGTCTTATGGCGGGGAAGAAACCGCGTGTAATACAAACCTGGATACTTCGGGTATTCCCGGGTTTGCGTACTACAATAAATGGTATCACCCATTACCATAAATAGCAGGCAGGTATTTCACGATAAACCTGCGGAGTTGACTTTTCTTAAAAGAAGCTTCAATCGAATAGCAGGAAGCGGGGAGAGAAGGTAAAATACAAAAGGTATCTAATCACGCTGTCTCGAAACCATGAGGAGGAAATGTAATGTTCCAGACCATTATTATCGCAGGTAATCTTGGGAAAGATCCTGAAATGCGATATACGCCATCAGGACAGGCTGTTACCAGTTTTAATGTTGCCACCAATCGAAATTACACGGATTCAAACGGTCAACAGGTTAAAGAGACTATCTGGTTTCGGGTTTCAGTTTGGGGAAAACAGGCTGAATCCACACACAATTATCTTAAAAAAGGCAGCAAGGTCATTGTTGAAGGCCGGTTGATCGCCGATCCTGCTTCCGGTGGACCAAGGATCTTCAAACGCTCGGATGGTTCCTCCGGTGCATCTTTCGAGATCAATGCCTCCAATGTCCGCTTCTTAAGCTCAAGAACTGAAACTGGTGAACAGAACGCCGGTGGAGAAGACGTGGATACCGGCAGTGCCATGGAAGATGATCTTCCCTTCTAGGCGGGTATGCGCATGATAT
Source organism: uncultured Leptolinea sp. (assembly GCA_964424035.1). GTDB lineage: Bacteria > Chloroflexota > Anaerolineae > Anaerolineales > Anaerolineaceae > Leptolinea. The sequence continues at coordinate 1,841 of CAYRHB010000004.1, read as the reverse complement.
TGCAGACGCTTGAAGCCATCAGCGAACGGTCACATAAGGACTTTGATATCCGTACAAAAGTGCGCGATCAGGCACTTGCTCAAGCGCGGCAATTGACCCGGCATGCAGCACATACCATCCGCGCCATACATCGCGGTGAAGCAGATAAAGCCCTCGCGGAATTGGAACAGGCAGGGGAATTGGTCAGATCACTCAAAACTGGTCTGGCTGATTTCCCTGACCTTTTTTATGCCGGTTATACCCAGGATGCGATCAAAGAATTTACAGAAGCCAGCATTACTGTCGCCCTGATACAGGATCAGGACCTTCCATCTCCGGAAGATCTGGCAGTAGAAACTGCCACTTACTGGAATGGACTGGCAGAGGTTGTCGGGGAATTGCGCCGCCGATGTCTGGATATTCTGCGGCAGGGTTATTCACGTGAAGCAGAGCGGTTGCTTACCTGCATGGATGAGATCTACACCCAACTGGTGACAATGGACTACCCGGATGCCGTAACCCAGGGTCTGCGCCGGCAGACGGATCTCGTCAGGAATATTGTCGAAAAAACCCGTGGCGACCTTACCATGAGCCTGCAATTCCAGAAAATGGAACACTCTCTGGATGAGTACACACGCCGGATCAACGAATCTGAATAACGCCGAACCGGCATTCCTGCCATAACCCCGGTGCCCGTCTATACCTTATAATACCCGTATGAAAACGGAACAATCCGTCCCGCGGAAATTTGTTATTGTCTATCACCCCGATCTGACTGATGCCGCGCAAACAACAGCCGATGTTGCGCGTTTTCTCCTCGAAAACGGGGCAGAGATGGCTGAAAGCGGCTCTGCGTACGGCAATGACATAGATGAACAGGTAAGATCCCAATCGTTTGATATGCTTATCGCATTGGGGGGAGACGGCACAATACTTCGCGCCGGGCATATTTGTGCCCCCCATGACCTTCCACTTCTGGGCATCAATATGGGACATTTTGGATTCCTTACAGAAGTCGGACGCGCGAACTGGCAGGGAGCCCTGAAAGATATTCTGGCCGGCCGTTACCGCATGGAAGACCGAATGATGCTCAAAATTGAGCATTTCCGGGGGAAAGAAAACCTGGGATGCTGGCAGGCGATCAATGAAGTGGTCGTGTGCCGTGGACAGTTTGTCCGGCCTATTCAATTATCAGCCGAAGTCGATGGATACCGTACCACCACATATGTGGCTGATGGGCTCATCGTAGCCACACCCACCGGATCCACCGCCTATTCGCTGGCGGCTGGCGGTCCAATCCTGCCACCGGAAATGCGCAGTTTATTGATCGTTCCTGTTGCTCCGCACCTGTCCATGGACAGAGCGATTATCTTGCCGGAAGGCGCCAGGGTGACTGTTACTGTAAAAACAAACCATGAAGCCGTCTTGAGCGTTGATGGGCATCCCCCTGTAGTGGTGATCGACGGTGACAAAATCGAAAGTACCGCATCGGATTTTCACCTGAAAATGGTGCGGTTAAAAGATCCCGGATATTTTTACCGCAATATAACACTGTACATGGAAAACAATCCCAGCACTGGAACGATCGAATGACATCACCCCAACCCGAAAAAATTTATTGCGCCAACCACCCGAATAGGGAAACCTATTTGCGCTGCAATCGTTGCGAGAAGCCGATCTGCGTGGAATGTGCCGTACAAACCCCGACCGGTTATCGTTGTAAAGAATGCGTACGCTCACAACAAAAGACATTTGATACATCAAAACCACAGGATTATGTTGTGGCCGTCATCATCGCGGGGATGCTTTCCTACCTGGGCAGCCTGATCATTGGATTCGTTGGTATCTTTGGCCTGTTACTG
>CAYRHB010000003.1:0-62647 GCA_964424035.1 uncultured Leptolinea sp. | reverse complement strand
AATGTGTAAAGAGGCTGACTTTTGGGGTGCACTACAACTTTTGGGTCAGCCTCTAGGGGGGATTCTTTGCCCCGTTCTCCAAAGCAAGGTCTGGGGGATTCGTTGCCCTCTCCTGCCTCTTCCCGGAGGGGGAGGTTGGGTGGGGACGGACATATCTACCGGGGTTTGGTTTTCCTTCTTTTTCTCCTTCTCCATCTTTCACCCCCTTTTCAAAAGGGGGTAGGGGGGATTAACCAGCCACATTCGATTTGTGCAACGGGCGGAAGTCGTTGACCCACACAGCCAGAAAATGCCGGACCTTCAAACGATGCTCATCGTGCGTGAAGACAGCCGGGCTGAGTTCATCACCCGCCAGGAATATTTCAGGCATAACGCCGAACCGCTCGCCGATGAAAACCGCCGGGGCAATCCGTGGATCACAAACAGCCGCCCAGTTGGTGGCATCCGTCCATTCCGGCACGGTGATCACATCCCCCGGTTGGCCGCGCTGCATATTCTCACTGTAAATACTCGCGGCATTTTCCAGTGAGGGATACAGGATCTTCATGGCAGCCAGTTGCAGGGCGCGCGGGACCAGCAGGAAACGCGGATTGACAGCCATGCGCGGACCGGTGCCATACACCCCGGAGGCATTCTTTATGAGCAACGGCTGGTTGTAGACCGCGGTGCAAACCGAGTCCCACTCGGCGGCGGATAACGCCCCGGTCAGCAGGTTCTTATGCCCGCCCTGTGTGGTGACGGCTGTCACGTTGAACAGCGCGCCGCCATCAGCCATATCCGGACCAATGCCGCTGTTGGCGGTGAAGACGGCAGAGACCAGATTGGATATCTTGCGCAGGCCGGCGGCAGCCAGTTCCCGGGGATAAGCTTTCAATTTGCGGGTCTCATCACGATCAATCAGTTCCAGGGTGAGCGGGATGTATCCGCCGTACTTCTTCCAATCGGCGGTTTCAGGGGAATCGCCCACAACCAGTTCCTGGTATTCGCCGCGTTCCGCCACCTCGGGCAGATCGCCCACCGTGCCAACCAGGGTGCCGGTGATCTGCTGCAGGCTGTCAAAATGCTCCACGCTGGCAATACGTTCCCACCAGTTGTAGCCCGCTTCGCCCAGTTCCTTCCAGCGGTTGGCGATCATCTTGTTCAGCGAGTTCTTGACCAGGCCGGAGAAATCGGCACTGGTGGCCAGACGGGCGCGTTCGGGGTAATACCCGCCGTGCATATCCACGTCGCCGGTAAGTGACAGGTACAACTCGCGGATGCCGCTCAACCGGGCGGGTTTCAAGCCGGCCAGTTGCGGGTTACTGGCTGCGCCCAGAAGGTCATCGGTTGCGGCTTGAAGCTGGTCACGGGTGTCATACATGGCGGTAATGCGGGCCGGTCCCTGAACCACGCTTCCACCAGTCAGACCGGCCACCAGTTTGCGGGCGGATTCCACAGCCGTGTCCAGCTCGGCTGGTTCGAAAACGCGACCGGAAAACCGCAGGCGGATCTGGTCACAGGCGATGGACGGCAGGGAACTTCCCGCCAGACGGGCTTCCAGCAGGCTGGCGCACAGGTCCGCGGTTTGGGCGGATACCTCCGGTCCGGTTGTGGAAACAGTTTCAACAACGGCATCATTCATGGAACAATATCCTTTCTCTATATAGTCCCGGGGTGGTTCCCCATCCGACAGAGCCTGCAGAAATGCCCCTCCACGGGCAGGGTTGTGTACCAGGTCAACGGACAGGATTTGGATGATCTCACGCACCTCCCGTAACTCTTTTCCGGGTGAGTGGTGATCTGCCCGCAGCAGCATATCGGCAGAGAAACCCACCCGTGGAACCGGTGTGTTCGCCCTTTCGAGCATCTCCAACCCCAACGCGCGGACCAGGTCAGCAGCCGGACCGACGGCAGACAGTTTGAGACGAATTCCCTGGTGGTTCTCATCCCACGCGGGTGATGAGCAAACACCGCCCAGGTCGCGTACCGACCGGCCTGCTGCCGGGGTGCTATCGCGACCGGTGTGATCGACAAAGCATTCCACGCCATCCCATAACGGCAGCGACGCGCGCAGTACCTCCGCTGAAAAATGCCAGCCGTTGCCTGTCCCCGCGGTGATCGCCAGGATCAGGAAGCTTTCCCCGGCTGCTTTTTCCTCTATAACAGTCTCCATTTGCCTCCTTTCCATACCTTTTCTGTACACAGGTTTTCAACAGGAAATCCGGGGTTATGAACCGGATTCCGCCGGTTTATCTACAGGGTTATCCACAGATTTCGGACGGATATCCACAGCCTGTTGCAGCAAGGCCGGGATATCAGCCACTTCACCTGCGAACCGGTAGGCCAGGCGAAGCAATTCCGCGTCATCGATCAGGCCTTGCGCGTGCAGGCTTGTGAAAGCGGTGACGATCTCGGCGGCCGCTCCGGCCAGTTCGCTGTTATCGCGGGCGGAGATATCCGTGCCCCGCAGCTCCAACGCGGCTGCCGGGTCTACGGGTCGCCCGCAGCGCACAGCTCTCTGTGTGATCACCTGCAGCAGGTCCCGCAGCATCCACAGCACAAATTCCTGCCGCTGTTCGAAATGACGGAAGGTGGGACCACCGGCACTTTCTGCCGTGGTTCGGGTGGCGCTTTCCGGTTCGGCCAGGAAATGCAGGGGGATACCGGCTCCCGCGGCGATCATCTTTTTGATCGACAAACCGTCTTCATTGGCGTCAGCCGATTCAAGCCGCGGGGCAAGAGTTTCCCAAGTCTCCGAGTCATCCTTTACCAGCAGGCTTCCCGGAGACGGGGGATTCAGGTTGAGTTCCGCCTGACGCCGGATGCGTTCCGCCGCCGTGGAGCCTTTCAATGTGACGGCAAACAGGAACGTGGTGCGGAAACGGTTCAGTCGGGCACGGTCTTCCAGCCAGGCAGAGTACCGGGAAATCCATTTAAGCAGGGGAGCCAGGTCGCTCTCACCATGCCAGGCGCCAGCCGGCCGGTTGACGGCGTAATGCAATATAAAAGGAGGATTTCCTTCGGCTTCCAGCGCGGTTGTCCATGCCGTGAATACCCGTCCGTCCTTCAGGGTGTACCCCGTCTCCTGTTCAAGATCATTTCCGGTACAGGTGATCTCTGCCACATCAAGCGCCGGAACCGCGCGTGCGAAGCTCATCCCCGCAGCATCGGTGGTGACCAGGATGAACAATTCCCCTGAACGGGTCAGTTCGTCACACCATTCGATGATCCGGCTGTCCATGCGGTTCAATGGATGCTGCCAGAAATCATGCAAAAACTGGCGGGTTTGATCGTGCCGGCAATCCAGGCCGATTCCGCCGCCCACCACATACTGGGAGGTCAGGCCGACAATACGGCGGGCCAGCGGGTTGGTGCGCCAGGCGTCCAGCGCCTGACGTAACAGTTCTTCACGCTCACCATCCGGCCGGTCGCGTGTGGAGCTCAAAGGCAGCAATTGGAATACCGGACGCAGCATCCGGTCGCGTGAATCATCGAGTGCGGCGATCGCCAGGTTTACCCGGTGATTGATCTCTTTATCCAACAACCGGGCGGTTATCCGGGCGAAGAAACCGGAATGTAGATCGTTCATCAGTATTCTCCTCCATCCATTTCCAGCAGCGGGTCCTGCCCGCGGACTAACAGCGCCGGGGCCGGGTCGTACCAGGCGAAGGTATCCAGTACAGCCACCAGTGCCGCGCTGATCACCAGATCGTCATGTAAAAATTCACCGCTCAAAGCGTCGCGGGTACCATCCGGTACACCCCATTTCATCAGTTTCCCGGGGCTGTCAGACACCCGGTACTGGCAGGCTTCCAATTGCCGCCAAAACAACCCATGCAGGGCGGACTGATCATCCATGCCGGACGTGAGCGGTTCCTGCCAGCGCCCGGAATCGCACACACTGATGAAATCCCATCCCAGTTTTGATTTGCTGACGTGATTAAAGAGGAAAGGCAGCACTTTTGACGGGAAGCGCTTTTGGAGAAAGGAGGCCAATCCGGCACCGATCCCCGTGGCGTCCATCACGATCACCTGCGGCTGCCAGGTTTCGATCAATCCGTGCAATTGGCCGTACAACGCTGTGTGTTTGATTCCTGTCCACAGACGGCGGTGCACGCAATGGTATGCAGGCGCGCGCAGTAGTTCATCCTGCAGGGTTGTGAGGTCCACCTCCACAATGGTCAACGCGGTGGAATCGCGCCGCCGGTTGGTCAACCCGCTGCTGCTGTCAGCGGTCGATTCATCTTCCCCGGCTACATCCAGCAGCATGGCATAGATGCGTTCGGGCGTGGGTTGGCTGCAGCACGCATGACGGCCGTGCATCACATCCCGCCGCGCGGGAGGGAACATGCCGCCTTCCGCGTCAATCTCCTCTGAAAAGAATTGGGTTCTCACCAACGGATGGTCGCGCCCCAGGCGGGCGGTCTGCTCTGCCACAAAACGGCCGTAGGCTTCCACTTCGGCAGCCACTTCGTTTGCCGTGAGCACAAAAGCCCGCCGGATTCCATCTTCCTGCTCGGCGCGACGGGCAGCACGCAGTTCCCGTGCCAGCAGGGTCCGGCTCGTCCAGGCTGTGCCCCAGAATACCCGCGTGGCATTGGTGGATGCTGCCATGGGGGCGATGTCTTTGTCATACTTGGTGATCGAAACATCCTGGGCTTCATCCACTTCCAGCAGGGTGCCTGCTGTGGCGCCGACGATGTTGGCTTCCGGCGCGCCGGAGAAGAACAACAACCGCGCCGAACCCACCCGGAATATGTACCCGCTCTCTTTACGCCATGAATGTTGTGTGATGCGATTCTGTTGCAGTACACGTTCAAGGCGCCGCATGGCGTTCAGTGATTGCGGTTTCCAGGTGGGTGAGATCTTGACCATTTCTGCCGGTGTACGGGATAAAAGCGCCAGCAGGTAGCATTCAAGCTGTGCCTGCAATTCGTGCTTGCCTGACTGCCTCGGGAACATGATGACAAAGCTGAGCCCTTTATGACCGAGAACCGATCTTAAGATCGACAGCATCGGGCCGCACTGGTACCCGCGCAGACGTATCCCGCCCGTACATTCCGTAAACCGGATCGGGTCGCGCATCAGGGCTTTCAGCGTGTGCAGGGTATGCGTAGCGATCATTAATGGCCTCCGAAGAAACTGCGGATCAGGGCGGCAAGGGCCATCAGACCCGAACTGCCGGACGCCAGCCCGGCCCACATTTTGAATTGCGTGACCCCGTCGGTATCCGCACGGATGCGCAGTTCATGGTCGCGCACGGTGGTTTCAAGGCTGTTCAGCCGATGGGTGCACATGTCCATATCGTGGTTGTGCAGGGCGCGCAGGGCATCCACCTCGGCACGCAACAGGTCCAGGGCGTGGCGCATTTGCTCGGCAAAGAGGGCGGCCTGTTCTTCTGTGGATGGTTCAAACGGGTTCATAATTCCTTTTCATTTTTCCATCCCCCCATCAAGTGGTTTTCTTGATGGGGGGACTTGCAGGGGGAGCATCTCAGCGGGGATGGCGCAGGGATCCAGGGAAGATATGGCATCCATCACGGTTTCGGTGAGCGGCTGTCCCATCGGTTGGGGCTGGTGAAGCCCCGGTGGCTGAGCCAGTCGAAGCCAGCCCTCGACAGGCTCGGGCGGCGGACATGTGCCGGTCGAAGCCCCGGTGACTGAGCTTGCGCCGGATCATTTCAACGCCCCCGGCGCATGAGTGGAACCTTCTCCCATCTCACGGACAACATCGGCCAGTGCCTGGTTCAAAAAGTCCGCCAGATCACCATCGCCATCCAGGGCTTTCTGGTTCTTCAACAACGTACTCAACCGGTTGGAAGTCTTCCCGACGGTTTCCAGGATTTGCAGGAGATCCCTCAGACTCTTGCCTTCGTCAGCCAGGGTGATGACCCTCGGAAGGAGATCCTGCATAATGGTGACAGTGGAATGCAGGGCGAGGACGGCGTTGTCCTGGATGGATTCGTTGGATGCGGCGGCTTTTTTTGACCGGGTTCTGGGCATATTTTCTCCGTGTATGGAATATATGTTCTATATTTGAAAATAGTGTACATCAAGCGGTTAAAAAAGCAACCTGCCAAAAATGGCAGGTTTTGGTGGCAAAAATGCCCAAATTGGTTGTAACATCTTCCGAAAATTGTTATAAAATTGAATACAGCAACAGGGAGGCTTTACACTTTTGTTGGGTTCATGCTATCTGTATTGACAATTCGCTTTTCCCGCCTTATTGTAGGATTGGACTAATCCCATCCGGATTTAAAAAACGAGTTTTTGGATAGTTGTGATCATATGTTGATCAAGAAAGTTTTACATTTTATTAAAAGCAGGTCGTCCCGGGCGCAATCCTTTGTGGAACTGGCGGTCGTATTACCGATTCTACTGCTCATCCTGCTTGGTCTGGTGGAAGTGGTGTTCTTCATCGCGCGGTACATGGATGTGATCGATCTGACCCGTGAAGCCGCCCGTGTTGCCTCCATCCGCGATCCGGAAATTGAAAAAGGTTGGACATACGATCCATCCAACCCCTACCAGTGCAACCGCAGTACACCCTACAGTTTCTACTGGACCACAGCCTGTGTGTTCGCCCCGCCGGAAGGCTCGTGCCCTGACGCGCGTTTTTGCGGCGGCTTGAACCCTCTGGTCTACCTGGATCCCTCGATTGACGATGTGGTCATCGAGGTGTTTACCGTGATCAGCGCTACGAATGTTGTGGCGGTTAATCCCTCCGGTGGTTACTGGGCGTATTCCGATCACGACTCCAACACGACAGATAATGAGAACTGGAAAAAAGACTGTGACGGGAATATTGTGCGAACCTCCCCGTATTACACAGGTTCCAGTGTGGCGGCACAGTTAGAATCAGGAGCGCCCCGCAATAAAGGGTTTGTGGGGGTTGAGTTCTACTATTGTTATCACCAGGTTCTGGCTTTGCCAATTTATGATTGGTTTGTTCCCAATCCATTGAGGGTCCATGCGTACTCGCTTATGCCTTTGCCGGCGGCTCAGCCGACACCGACTCCCTGATATGTCTAAAAACCGCGGACAGGTTATTGTCATTTTCGCGGTGACGCTGCTGGCGATGCTTTTCTTCGCCGGCCTGGCGATTGATTCAGGTTCGTTGTATGTCACCTACGGCCAGCTGCGCCGCTCCATTGATGCGGCAGCCGTGGCGGCAGCCAATGACTACAAAGCGGAAGGCGCCGGTAATGTAACCCCACCCCTGGCGCGGATGACAGCGGCGGCGCTGGAAGTGATGAAACTGCACAACCTTGACGAAACCGCGATGGACCTTAAGGTTTATGTGTGCGACCGTGACGGTGACCGGGTCCGTGATGCCGACCTGGCTACCACCGAACCCGAATTCTACAACCAGTGCCCTGACACTACCACCGATTCCGCCCGCAAGCTGGTCTGGGTGGATGCCGAACTGGAAGCTCCCCTGTACTTTCTCAGTCTTCTGGGTTTCCATAATGTTCCACTGCGGGCCAATGCCATTGCCGAGGCGGCTCCAATTGACCTGGTGATCGTCATTGATACCTCTGAATCGATGGCTTCTGAAACTACCGGTTACGGTACGGGTGTAGGTTTCGATCCCTCTTCCTGCAACAGCACCAATACCTGCGAACCACTGGCTTCCGCAAAGGTGGCAGCCAACGGATTGATTGATACGTTATATGACGGGTATGATCATGTGGCTGTTGTGCATTACGATGTGACCGCGCCGGCCACATCCGCCATACCCATGCGGGTCAGCCTGGCCGATGCCAAGAATGATGTTAATGCGCTCCAGGTGCACGATGATCCACCCTATAACCTGTTGCGGCCGCAATGGTACTACATCCACCTGGATTCAAATCCGTCCGAGGCGATCCTGGGTTTCAATCCGGTCTACCCGGAAGACCGGGACGGCGACGGCCTGGATAACGACCCGTCAGCCTCCTGTACACTGCCATCTCCCATTGATTCCTCAGACCGTTGGGATCCCACCATTGATCCGTTCCATCTGACCGAGAATGGCACCCCCTGCGATAATGCGTCCAAATTTGATGCCTATGATTGGAATGCCGACGGCGCTTATTCGGATGATGATGACTCCCTGGCGCGTGGATGGCTGCTCAGCCACGGCTGCGATATAACCAACAACCCATCCGCCTGCAAACCAATCTGGACCTATTTCACCATCAATTCCACCTGCGTGGGCTGCGGTGTCCGGGTTGGCGCCGAAGTTCTAAAGCGCGACGGCCGCCCGAATTCCGTCTGGGTCATGGTGTTCCTTTCTGATGGTCTGGTCAACCTGAGCGATACCCCGACCACGAATACCAATATTCCCTCCACGTTCCCCAACGGCTTCTGTAATGGAGGAATTGGCAGTTATGCCTGGGCTAATGCCTGTGTGGATCTGAATAAAAGCATCTTGACCACGCATATGGATAAGAATGGCGATGGTGATTACGATGATTCCGGCGAAACCTATAAGGATTTCGGCAACACACGGCATTGTCTGGACAATCCAGCCACTACCTGCCCTCCGGCATCCGTATCCGCTCTGGCCAACACAGATCTATATACTGTGTTTGATTATGCCCTCGATATGATCGATTATGCCGGCCTGCAGGTCTCAGCCAATTCGGCTGAATCGGCTGCTTCCGGTTCGGATATTGCCATGTACTCCATTGGCCTCGGCGCCGCCGGTAATACCCCCACCGGCGCCAGCGGTCCGCTTGGTGAATACCTTCTGCGTTACATGGCCCAGGTGGGTGATGATGGTGATCGGTCCACGGATCCGTGCGACGGGATTGCCATTCGAACAAGTTGCGGTCAGTATTATTATGCTCCGAGCGGGTCCGGACTACGCGCCATTTTCAACGAAATCTCCACCCGTATCTATTCAAGGTTGACCAAGTGAGGCAAGTATGAAAGAAAACCGAAGCCTCGGATCCCGTATTGCCCGCCGGTTTCGTGCGGCGCCCGCCCAGAGCATGGTGGAATTTGCGCTGGCTCTGCCTGTTTTGTTGTTGATGGTGTTTGGCGTCATCGAATTTGGACGTCTCCTGCAGGCCTGGCTGGCGCTGGAAAACGGTGCCCGTTTTGGCATCCGCTACGCGGTGACCGGTGAGTACAACGTCCAGTATTGTGATGAAGCTGCCACCGCGCTCAGTTTGACCGCGGAAGACCCGGACCATGACTGCAAAGTGGAACCATCAGCCACGGCAACCGATGCGGAAAAAGCCCTGGCCCGCGACCAGACCCAGATGCTGCAGGACTGGGCGCGTCTGCCGTCCATTCGGGACGCGGCCATGTCCGGCGCCAGCGGTATTGCCTATGATTCCAGCGCCTCCGGCGATTACCTGCAATATATGACGCATCCTTCGGCGACTTTCGATGCCACATATCGTGGCAATCCGAGCCTTCCAGGTTTCTTCTATATTTCCACCTGTTCCAACCGCCATGTCACCCCGACCAGCGGAGCGGACGATAATACAAAGCACTTCTATACCCAGCAGTCGCAGTTTGACCCGTTCTACTTCCCCGGACATACAGGCGATGACGATTACCTGTATTTCCCCACGGTCTGTACGTTATATGACAGCCCGATCTCAGCCTTTATGGATGATGCCGGCGGTCCGGGCGACCGGGTGCGTATCACATTGACCTACCGCCACAACATGATCATGCCGCTCATCAGCGACTGGTGGCCGACCCTGCGCCTAAACACCTCGCGCGATGGTATCGTGGAAAAATTCCGTACCTCCCGCGTCACCGGTCTGTCGGAAGGTAACATGATCCCCGATACCCCGACTTTTACGCCGACGGCTACGGAAACCTTTACCGTCACCTCAACATCGACTGACACATCCACACCTACATCCACCATGACACCGACCAATACCCTGGTGCCCTGTGTCACCGATGGCAATGGTATTCGCGCTGAATACTACAACTGGACGGGATGGGCGCCGCCCAGTGACCCGTTCACCAGCCCCATCGTGGTGGATATCGTTCCGCAGGTAAACTATGACTGGGGATCCTCCTCACCGGCTACCGGTATAGGTACAGATGACTTTGCCATCCGGTTTGTGGGGCAGGTCATGCCTCTGTATACCGAACGCTACCGGTTCTATGCCCGGTCGGATGACGGACAGCGCCTGTGGGTGAATGGTACGTTGCTGGTGAACAACTGGACCAACCAGTCTGCCACAGAAAAGAGCGGATATATCAACCTGGAACGCTGCCAGAAATACGACATCGTCTACGAATACTATGAGGACGGCGGCAGCGCTTCCGCCCGGCTGCGCTGGCAGAGTGACAGCCAATCCAGACAGGTCATCCCTCAGGCCAACCTGTTTGCCGATATGGGTGATATCGCCACCGCTACCATCACAATGACCCCCACTGTTACACTGACCCCGACCATCACCCTGACGCCGACCATCACCATGTCGCCGACCATCACCATGACTCCGACTCGCACAGGGACCAATACGAGGACCTTGATACCCTCCGCGACGCGCACACATACCCTGGTGCCCACCCGCACGAACACGCTGCCGCCCACGCGTACCTACACGGTAACCCTTACCAGTCCACCGACTACCACCTATACCCCGACGACAACCTCAACCACGGTTCCCACGCGGACGTACACGAGTATCCCACCGACGCGTACTCACACATCCACCGCACCCACACCCACGCGTACGGCCAGTCCGACCTTCAAACCTGTCGGTGGATAGTCACACATCAATCAGAGAAACAGCCGGTTCCAACAGGAACCGGCTGTTATGTTAACTACCTATGCATCCGCCTTGCGGTAGAGCGGCGTGGACGTTAGAATCGGGGTCATGGACTATTCACTGCTGACCGAATTTGATAATAACCTGCAACCGGAATGGGACGCCCTGCTGGAACAAAGTTCAATGCGGATCCCTTTCATGGAATACGCCTACCAGAAACTCTGGTGGGAAACGAAGGGTGGCGGTGAATGGCTGGATGCCCGCCTGCTGCTCATCATGGCGTGTGAGGAAGGCCGGTTGGTGGGCATCGCGCCGTTGTTTGCCAGCACCGCATCGAATGGGGCTGTTGTTTTGAACAATGTAGGCGCCGTGGAAGTATCCGACTTTCTTGACCTGCCTGTGATTCCCTCCAGGCGGGAAGAGTTCATCACCGGGTTGTTGGCGTATATACAACATATGGACATCAAGGGTCTGGCAGAGGTCAACCTGTATAATCTGCTTGATTCCTCACCGACCCTGAGCGTTCTTCAAGATTTCATCGCAGGGAATGGCTGGTCCGTGGCTGTAGAAAAATTACAGCACAGCCCGTATATCCCGCTTCCGGGCGACTGGGAAACTTATCTGGCCGGGATCGACAAGAAGCAAAGGCACGAAGTCCGGCGCAAGATGCGGCGCGCCGAAGAAGCCGATATTCCGGTCCGCTGGTATCTTGCCACTAATGGGGCAACGCTGGACACGGAGATCGACGGGTTCCTGGAATTGATGAAGAATGATGGCGATAAGGAGGAATTTCTGCGTCCAGCCATGCAGGATTTTATCCGCCGGGTGGTACATTTTGCTTTTGATGCCGGCTGCCTGCAACTGGCTTTCCTGGAAGTGGAAGGCCGCAGGGCTGCCGCATACCTGAGCTTTGATTACGGGGGGCGCATCTGGGTATATAACTCCGGATTAAACCGTGATTATCAAAGCCTATCCCCCGGTTGGGTTCTGCTGGGATATCTGCTGCAGTGGGCTAATGAGAATGGCCGGACCGAGTTTGATTTTATGCGGGGTGATGAAGAATATAAATACCGCTTCGGAGCGGTTGACCGGTTTGTCATGCGAGCCAGATTAACCCCGGAAACCGTGAAGTAAACCGGAATACATCTTTATTCAATACCAGGAGGATTACCATGGAATTGCTTTCGATACCCGTTGAGAAACCTGAAGACACAAACTTCATACTGGGTCAATCTCATTTCATTAAAACCGTTGAAGATATTCACGAAGCGTTGGTTTCCACTGTACCCGGGATCCAGTTTGGGCTGGCTTTCTGTGAGGCGTCCGGCATGTGCCTTGTACGCTGGTCCGGTACCAATGATGAGATGATCGAACTGGCCAAAAAGAATGCCATGTCCATAGGTGCCGGTCACAGTTTCATTATTTTCCTGGGAGATGGTTTCTTTCCCATCAACATTCTTAATACAGTGAAGAATATCCCCGAAGTGGCGAATATCTTCTGTGCCACGGCCAACATGACCCAGGTGATTGTCGCTGATACCGGAACCAGCCGGGGGATTCTGGGTGTGGCGGAGGGTTCCAAACCCAAAGGGATCGAATCAGACGCGGACATCGCCTGGCGTAAGGACTTCCTGCGAAAGATCGGGTACAAAGCCTGAAGAAAACCATCGGGCATTAATCTTGCAACAAAGCTCCTGGACGAATCTACTCGCCGCGTCCGGGAGGCTACATATGCGTAAATTTCTACTACTACTCCTTGTTTTCACCCTGCTGGCAGGTTGCAGTGTAATTCCATCTTCCAAACCGACCATGACCTCTGAAGAGATGGCTACTCGGGTGGCTCTCCTTTTGACAGCCATGCCCACCAATACCGCCGTTGTTGAAGAGCTTCCTCTGGAAGAGATCGAAATCCCCACCCCCGATGGAGTCATGATCGAAGGCGCGGATGTGGAACCGGCCACGGATGAACCTTTGGAGATCGGGGATCTTGTGACCCCCACCACCGATGAGACCGCTTTCGCGGAATTTCTGGGTGAATCTGCCACAGAAGAACCCACCGCGACAGAAGAGGTCGCGGCAACTGCTACGTCTCCGATCCTCATGCCCACCGAGACCCCCACACCGACCCTGACCCCGTCCATCACCCCCGGTGGGACGCCGGTACCTGAATTCCAGATAACCGCCACCTTCGCCGCGAATGACCCGCGCACCATGCTTCCGGTCCCCTCATGGACCGATACAATGGATAGCAGCAGCAACTGGCCGATCGGTGCGGATATGTACACAACGGTCGATTTCTCGAACGGATTTATGGCTTTCACCGGACTGCAAAAAGACAATGGCTGGCGGTTGGCGATCAATGATGTGGATAATGCGTATTTTGAGACCACCGCCCAGTTTGGCCCGGTTTGCCAGGGTATGGACAAGTGGGGCATGATGCTCCGCTCACCTGACCGGTCCACGGCAGACCGCGGTTACTGGTTCAATATCACCTGTGATGGCAAATTCGCCTTCCAGCGATGGAACGCCAACCCGCCGGACGGGCAAACAGCAGTCACCAATCTGATTGCCTGGTCGACAAGTGGCAATATCCGGCCTGGAGCCAACGCCGTGAACCGTATTGGAGTTCTGGCCAAGGAAGATCAATTCACTCTGTTTATCAACGGCACACAGGTCGGCCAGATAGAAGATGACACCTTCTCGTCCGGTGGATTTGGGATCCTCATCGGAGCCAGGGAAACAAATCATTTCATGATCTATGTGGATGAAATGAGTTACTGGCTCAATCCGCCGCTTTAACCCGTGCCGTTCATTGCACGTTGACCGGTATCGGGTGATTTGACCGATACCGGTTTTTATATCGCCGGTCTGTTTTGTGGACTGGCAAGTCTCTTGCATCGGGAGGTAGATGAACACACTATTGTTATTTTTGCTCAGGGAGCCGAAACATGGTTAAACCTGTAACCCGGGTTGTCAAGAACGTGGTGAGTCCGGTCAGTCCCGGACGTGCCACCCGAAAAACAGCAGCACAAACAAAGAAAAACTCCAGCCGCCAGTCATCGGTTCGGTCTGCAAACAACACGAAAACCGGCCGGTTATGGAAACGTATCAAAGTCCTGCTGGCCAGGATCCCCCGGTGGAATGATCTGTCCACCGAACGTCAGCTCGATATTGTGGGCGCGGGTTGTATCGTTATCGGTCTTTTGACATTGCTCAGCCTGTTAACGGAACAGGAGGCGGCGGTTTCTGCCCAATGGGTGATCGTCATCAGCCGTTCAACCGGTTGGGGAATGTATGTTTTGCCCTTCGGTTTCCTGACAGCCGGTTTCTGGCTGGTATTCCGCAGCCTGGAATCATTACCCCCGTTAACCGGCAGCCGGGCAGCGGGAATCTTACTTCTCTACCTGAATATTCTCTCCTGGCTGCATATCCTGGCTGGAGGCGGTTGGGAAATGGCCTTCGAAGGTCAGGGTGGCGGTTATTTTGGCGCATTTTTTGAACGCCTGCTGGTGGGTGGGCTGGGTTTACCCGGTGCGTTGCTCATTTTGATGGTCTGGATGTTTGTCGCCGGTTCACTGGCTCTGCAGGTTCCGCCGCCATTGTTCAAGGATGCCATAAACACTTTCCGGCGGCAGATCCGCGAAACCATAGAGACTTCACCCATTTCGGCGGTGATGGAATCGACCGGTTACCAGGCACAGACACCCGCTTCACACGGCCAGGCGCCTTCCGCGCCGCTGCCCGCAGGTTTTCATCCCCTTACCGATATGCCGAACCGCCGGCCTGCTGTGCGAAAAGCGGTCACCCTGCCGGTTAAAACGGTTGAAAATTCCGATGAAAGAACTTCCGCGCAGGTGGAGAACCGGATTCCCGCATTAAAATCCCCGTGGATTTTGCCGCGGGTCGACGATATTCTCGACCCGGCCGAACCGGTTTTCATCCAGGGACATATCGATTCAGACCGCGCCAACAAAATTGAAGAAACGTTGAAAATGTTCAGCGCGCCGGTACATGTGGTTGATATCCAGCGCGGCCCAACGGTGACCCAGTATGGAGTAGAACCGGATTTCATCGAAACCCGCTCTGGACGCACACGTGTTCGCGTGTCCAAGATAGTCAGCCTGGCCGATGATCTTGCCCTGGCGTTATCCGCCCAGCGCATCCGTATCCAGGCTCCCGTTCCCGGCCGTGGATTTGTGGGCATCGAGGTCCCGAATGATGAGACCAGCAAGGTTGCCCTGCATGAACTGGTGGATAGTGACGCGTTTAAGAAACTCCGCAGTCCATTAAAGATCGCGCTGGGGAAAGATGTATCGGGCAAGCCCATGGTGGCCGACCTGGCATCCATGCCTCACCTGTTGATCGCCGGTACAACCGGTTCGGGTAAATCGGTTTGTGAGAATTCCATTCTCACCTGCCTGCTCATGAACAACACACCGGAAACACTACGGCTTGTGCTGGTTGATCCCAAGCGGGTCGAAATGACCGGCTACAATCACCTGCCGCATTTGCTGGCACCGGTCATCACCGATGCTGCCAAGGTTCCGGCTGTTTTGCAATGGATGATCCGTGAAATGGAAAGCCGGTACGAACGGTTCTCCAAGAGTCGTGTACGCAATATCACCGAGTATAACAATGCCAATACAGACAAACTGCCCTATATCGTGGTGATGGTAGATGAATTGGCTGACCTGATGATGATTGCCGGGGAGGAAACCGAAAAATCCATTACCCGTCTGGCGCAGCTGGCACGCGCCACCGGCATCCATCTCATTCTCGCGACCCAGCGCCCGTCGGTGAATGTGGTCACAGGCTTGATCAAAGCCAATTTCCCGGCCCGGATCGCTTTTACAGTAACTTCAAATACCGACAGCCGGGTGATCCTGGACCAACCCGGAGCCGAACGTCTGCTCGGGCGCGGAGATATGCTCTTCCTCGCGCCGGACGCGCCTGCGCCTGTTCGGTTGCAGGGTGTCTACACGGCGGATGCCGAGATCAACCGGCTGGTGGACCACTGGAAAATGGCGGCGGCCGACGTGGCGGAGGGGGGGCATTCAACCCCGTCGTTATCTGTTCCCATGCCAACCCTGCCCACAACGCCATTACGTCAGCCGGACCTGTGGGGTGAAGATAAATCCCCTTCCAGCGACCCGATGTACGATGAAGCGGTCAGCCTGGTGCGTACCCTGGGAAGGGCTTCCATTTCCATGCTCCAGCGCCGCATGCGGATCGGGTATGGACGGGCTGCGCGCCTGATCGATACCATGGAAGAGAGTGGAATTATCGGGCCATCTCAACCCGGCAGCCAGGTTCGCGAGATCCTGGATTACGGAGAGGGTGCCCCACCCGCGGATGAAGAAAAGGATTAACCTCGTTGTATCCCGGTGCTATATTTCAGATTCACTAAAAAAGGACGTATAATACGCCTTACGAAGGCTTGGGCGGTTGCAGCCGGTCTGCAACCGCTTTCCTGTATAAATACTCATGCGAAAAATCCCAAATATGTGTAGAAAAATCTCTCATACCACAAAAATACTGGTACCTCTGGTGGTGCTGTTGTCAGCCTGCCAGCCAACAGCGGCTCCTGCTGCCATCCCTGCCACGTATACCCCGGGTCCCATCCCAACCCTTCCGCCTGTGGCTACCGCTGCACCGACGGAAGAACCGGAGAAAACCCTGACGGTCTGTCTGGCGCAGGAACCGGTTTCCCTTTATCCCTACGCCAGCCCGACAAGTTCCGTCTGGAGTGTTCTGGAAGCCATTTATGACGGCCCGATAGACCGTGTCAAGTATTCAGCCATACCGGTGATCCTTGAAAAACTGCCCTCCGTTTCGGATGGCGATGCCGTTCAGGAACCGGTGGTCGTGGTTGAAGGTGATCTGGTTGTGACCGCGGCTGGAGACGTGAAGGCGCTTAAAAAGAACGACAAAGTGCTTCCTTCCGGTTGTTCATCATCTGCCTGTGCCGTTGCCTGGGATGGCCTGACCGAATTAAAGATGGACCGTCTGACGGCAAAATTCCAGTTGAAAGAAGGTTTGACCTGGTCTGACGGTGAACCCCTTACGGCTGAAGATTCGGTGTATTCCTATCAGGTGGCATCGGATCCGGCTACACCTGTGAACCGGTATCTGGTTGACCGGACACTCACCTATCTGGCGTTGGACGACCGGACGGTTGAATGGACGGGAGTACCGGGATTTTTTGATTCTCAATACCGTGAAAGTTTCTTCCTTCCATTGCCCAAACATGCGTGGGAACAATATGCCCCGGCTGATTTGCTGACCACCCCGGAAGTCACAGAGAAACCACTCGGTTGGGGACCGTATGTCGTTTCAGAATGGGTTAAGGGGGATCACATCACACTGACGAAAAATGAGAAATACTTCAGGGCAGCAGAAGGTTTGCCAAAATTCGCCAGTGTTACCTATTTATTTCTCGGTACCCAGGCGGACAACAACCTTGCCGCGCTTAAAAGCGGCCAGTGTGATATTGTGGATCCTTCAGCCGGACTGGAATCCATGCTGGAGCAGACCCTGGATGCCGGTAAAGCCGGCGAGATCACCCCACTGGTGGGGCAGGGACCGGAATGGGAACAGATCGTTTTTAATATCTACCGTCCTTCGTATTTTGATGGCATATCACCGGTAACCGGTGACCGCCCGAATTATTTCGGAGATGTCAGGACCCGCAGGGCGTTTGCCTATTGCATGGATCGGGAAAAAGCCGTCAACAAGCAGTTGTTGGAACAATCCGCCATTCCTGATGGTTTCCTGACGGCAGACCATCCATTGGTGGCGGGCGGACTGGCACATTATGGTTATGATCCTGAAACGGGTTCCAGCCTGCTGGATGAAGTCGGTTGGAAGGACGATGATTCAAATCCGGCAACGCCACGGGTGGCATACGCGATACCCGGCGTGCCCGACGGGACGACTTTGAGTGTCAATTACCTCGTAACAGACGCGTATCTCCGGCAGGAAGTGGTCAAGGTTCTGGTCGATACCGCGTCAACATGCGGAATACAGATGAATGTGACCACTGTTACTCCACAACAGATGTATGCCGCCGCGCCGGAAGGTGAGTTGTTTGGACGCAAGTTTGACCTGGCACAGATTGCCTGGCAGGCCGGGCAGCGTATCCCCTGCGACCTGTTCACCACATCACAGATACCGGCTGATTCTAATCAATGGATTGGCATCAACCTTGGCGGGTACTCCAATCCTACCTTTGATGAAGCCTGTCAACGGGCACAAAGCACAACCTTTGATGCGTCTGCCGATCTGGTTGCAGCGGCAAATGTTCAAAAGATCTTCGCCGACGAATTGCCGGCAATTCCGTTATACTTTCACCTGAAAGTATCCGCCACCCGGCCCGATTTCTGCGGGTTGGATATGGATGTTTCTTCCAGGTCTGCCTTATACGGCATAGAACAATTCGATTTCGGGCAGGCTTGTCCCGGGTAAGGAAAATTATGAAAAAAAAGGACCCTCTGTTACAGGTCAAAGACCTCCGAACCTATTTTTATACCGAAGATGGTGTTGTTAAGGCGGTTGATGGTGTGGATTTTGAGGTTTATCCGGGGGAAATTCTTGGCCTGGTGGGGGAATCGGGTTGCGGTAAGAGCGTAACCTCGCTGTCAGTTATGCGCCTGGTTGGTGTTCCGGGGAAGATTGTCTCGGGCGAGATCACATTCGACGGACGCAACCTGTTGACTTTACCTGAAGATGAAATGATCAAGATGCGCGGAGATCGTATGTCGATGATCTTCCAGCAGCCGCAATCCAGTTTGAACCCGGTTTTTACCGCCGGGGAACAGGTTGCGGAAGTCTTACAGATCCATCAAAAACTATCGAAGACGGAATCCTGGAATCGCGCGGTGGAACTGCTGCGCCAGGTTGGCATACCCGATCCGGAAAGAAAAGCGCACGCGTATCCGCATGAAATGTCCGGTGGACAGGCACAGCGTGTGATGATTGCCATGGGATTGGCACTCAACCCCCGCCTGTTGATCGCCGATGAACCCACGACCGCGCTTGATGTGACTATTCAGGCTCAGATTCTTGACCTGATGCTGGAACTGCGCAAAGAAACAGGCGCATCCATTGTGTTGATCACCCATGACCTGGGTGTGATTTCTGATATGGCTGACCGTGTGGCCGTTATGTATGCCGGCCAGGTGGTTGAGCAGAGTGAAGTGGATGTTCTGTTCAAAAAGCCTTATCATCCGTATACCCTGGGTTTGATTGGTTCCATCCCTGTGCTGGGTAAAGTACAGGACCATCTGGATGTCATTCCCGGGAATGTTCCCAACCTGATTAATCTTCCGGTGGGCTGCCGGTTCGCTCCCCGCTGTCGCTTGCGCGAAGAGCATAACCTCGATATTTGCACCCGCCAGGATCCGCCACTCGTTGAATTACAGCCGGGGCATCATGTCCGTTGTTGGTTATACCAGTCATCGGATGAGCATAAAGCCCCCATCCCCCTGAAATAGTATTGGAGAGAATCATGGCAGAGCAGTCGTTTGCCGGACGACCGGACCTGATCCGGGTAGAAAACTTAACAAAGCATTTCCCGGTCAGGGGTGGGGTTTTGCAGCGCACCATCGCACAGGTGCAGGCTGTGGACAATGTGTCATTCACCATCAGAAAGGGTGAAACCCTTGGCATGGTGGGCGAATCGGGTTGTGGAAAGACAACCATTGGCCGCACCATTCTCCGCCTGACCGAACCAACCTCAGGACGCATGGTGTTCGATGGAAAAGATGTGTTCAACCTCCAACCGGCGGAAATGAAAGAACTTCGCCGTAATATGCAGATCATCTTCCAGGATCCGTACGCTTCCCTGGACCCGCGTGTGCCGATTGGTGATTCTGTCATGGAGGGGTTGAAGATCCACAATATCGGGTCATCAAAAGACCAGTACGATGCGACCATTAATATGCTTAAACGCGTTGGGCTTGAAGAATACCATGCCCGCCGGTTCCCCCATGAGTTTTCTGGTGGACAACGTCAGCGTATCGGAATCGCCCGTGCTCTGGCACTACGTCCACAGTTCATCGTCTGTGATGAACCGGTCTCCGCTTTGGATGTATCCATCCAGTCACAGGTTTTAAACTTGCTTCGTGACCTTCAAAAGGAATTGGGTCTTACATACCTGTTCATCGCGCACAACCTGAGTGTGGTCGAACACATCTCAGACCGGGTGGCGGTGATGTACCTAGGGAAGATGGTCGAGCTGGCTGATCAGAAGGCGCTGTATGAAAATCCGCTGCACCCGTATACGCGGGCTCTGCTTTCGGCTATCCCGATCCCTGGCGCGCGCGGAAAACGCGAGCGCATTATTCTAACGGGTGATGTACCGAGCCCCCTTAATCCACCTTCGGGTTGCCGTTTTCATCCGCGTTGCCCTGTTGCCATGGAAATTTGTCACGAGAAGGAACCCGCCTTCATTGAGACAGAAACCGGGCACTGGTCAGCCTGCTGGAAAACGAACCCGGCCGCATAACTTACAGATATAATTAAACCATGCAAACCCGGCGCATCCTCATCGTTGATGACGCACCCGAATTCGCCAATCTTGTCAAAGATGCTTTATCAACCCTGGATATTCCCCTTCAGGTCACCGTTTACCTGTCTGGTGAAGAAGCATGGCTTGAAGCATTAAAAACCCGGTTTGACCTGGTCATTACAGACCTGCGGTTGCCGGGGATATCGGGAACTGAACTGGTTCGGCGCATTCGGGCACGTTTCCCCCGTATTAAGATCATTGCAGTTTCCGGATTGGCGGAAGCCGGATTGGATGACCGCACCCGTGCGGCGGGTGTTGACGCGTTCTACCGGAAACCGGTGGAAATGCCCTTGCTGTTGACAAAGATCGACAACATGCTCTCCGATCTCAGCCGCGACATGGTCGAACCGGAGACCAAACCTGCGAAAGAATCCCCCATTTCGACCAAGGTCACCATGCCGCTCACACCCCGGCCGGAAATGGAAGAGCAATCACCGGATAGAAAAAAGGCGGAAGCCTCATCCGCGGAACAGACTCCGGTAAAAGCGCCCTCCACTCCATCGACGAAAGCTGCTGCACCGAAACCGGAGAAGAAAGCGGATGGCAATTCACCGGACGATGCCACCATCACCCGGGATATGGAACAACGCTTGACCCGTCTGATGAAGGATTGCGATGCCGAAGCGGTTGCCATTACCACACTCTCTGGCCATGTTTTGTTTCGTGGTGGATCGACTGAAGGATTTGACCTTCCAACTCCGCTTATCAATGGGTGTTCAAGCCTTGTCAGTGCGCTGGAAAAAATGGATCATAAGCCGGATGATGCGACTTCCCTGGGCATGGTGACGTTTTCATCCCATGCGTCAGACATCTTCATGGCACACATCAGCCGTTTCTTCATCTGGTTGTTTTTCCCTGCCGGAGTTCAGCCGGCAGAAGCGGCAGGCGTATCAAAAGCCCTGTATACATCCAGGGGCAGCTTGCAATTTATTCTGAATATGCTGTCGCAATTACCCGATCCGGATCAACCTCAACCATCATCCGGTGGATTCGGGCTGGAAAAAGGAATAAATAAACCCATGCATACCGATGAATTAAAACTGCCCCAGGAAGGCTCCGGTAAAAAAGTAGAACGCAAGGAAGCCGATGCATTCTGGGACGCTGAACCGGGTGGGGGGAACGGGGCGGTACTTCCAGATACGATCGATTTTGATAAAGCAGCGAGTTTGGGGCTCTTTCCACCGGATAAAGAAGATAAATAGTACCTCCAGAGATCATCATACTCAGGCCAACCGAGCTTTCCAAACTTGTGATAAAATCCAGCCTACCGGGTAACCCGGCTGAATTGGGGCGTAGTGCAATGGCAGCACACCAGACTTTGGATCTGTGGATCTTGGTTCGAATCCAGGCGCCCCAGCCATGCAATTTCCATCAGCGCTTCGCGGGTGCCGCGGGGCATTTTTGTCTTAACGGGTGAAACATGGATAAATCTCCAATTTTTTCGGCGGTCATTCTGGCGGCAGGACAGGGAACCCGGATGCGTTCCAATCTGCCAAAGGTACTGCACCCCCTTTCCGGGCGTCCGCTTATTCAATATTCCCTGGATGCCGTCAGGGACCTTACCGCCAATCCGCCGGTCGTGGTGATCGGTCATGGAGCCGAATCTGTGCGGATGGCAGTGGGAGACGCCGCCCGTTTTGTTGTCCAGCAACCCCAGCTCGGCACAGCCCATGCTGTGATGACAGCCGAGCAGTTATTGAAGCCGGAAGCCGGATTGCTCATCGTAACCACGGCAGATATGCCCCTTATCCGACCCGCAACATTGAAACATCTGGTAGATGCTCAGATGGCCAACACCGGGCCGGTTACCATGTTGACCGGTTTCGCGGATGATCCGCATGGGTTTGGCCGCATCATTCGGGCAGCGGATGGTTCCGTTCAGGCCATTGTGGAAGAAGCTGCCTGCACACCGGAACAGTTGGGCATTCACGAATTGAACCTGAGCATTTACTGTTTTGACGCCGAATGGTTATGGGGAGCTCTGAAAAGGGTGAAAGTCTCTGCCAAAGGCGAATATTACCTGACAGACGTGGTAGCTATTGCCCGTGAAGATGGAAAAACTGTCCAGGCAAATGTGTTGGATGATTTCTCTGAAGCCGTTGGTATCAATACCCGTGTACACCTGGCGGAAGCGGAAGCCCTGCTTCGCCAGAGGATCAACTACCAGTGGATGGAATTCGGGGTCACCATTACCGATCCGGCATCCACGTATATTGGCCCCATGGTCAAGATAGGCCGGGATTCAACCATTGGCCCCAACACCCACCTGCGTGGTAATACGGTCATCGGCGAAGGAACAAATATAGGACCAAATTGTATTATCGAAGATTCAAAGATTGGCAGCCAATGCACCATTCTGGCTGCGGTGATCGAACAGGCTGTAGTGGAAGATCATGTGAGTATGGGGCCTTTTGCCCACCTGCGAAAAGGCGCTCATTTGATGGAAGGCGTCCATATGGGCAATTTTGGAGAGGTGAAGGACTCAACCCTACATCCGGGTGTAAAAATGGGTCATTTCTCCTATATTGGGAACGCTGATATAGGCGATAATACAAATATCGGAGCCGGTACCATTACCTGTAATTTTGATGGTGTGAACAAGAATCCGACGGTCATTGGCGCCAACGTATTTATCGGCTCAGACACCATGCTGGTGGCTCCCCTCAATATTGGGGAGAATGCCCGCACAGGCGCGGGATCCGTGGTCACGCATGATATTCCGGCCGGGGAAGTGGTGGTCGGAGTGCCGGCCCGGCCGCACCGAAAAGTGGAAAAAAGTGATTGAACCTTTTTGTATTGGATTAATTGCCGCCCTGGTCGCTGACTTGATAGTCAGCGCGACATTGTCTGCCGAATCATCCGCCAGCGTCTTCGCTGTGAATGACGGCTCTACGAAATCGGATTCAGTGATCAGCCTGACACGCGGGGCTGATGAAACCATTTTCGCCCTGCACGTTTTCCGAAGTTTTTTGCATTTTCTGCTGGCTGCTCTGATGGCCGGTTTGCTCGTTTCGCTTCAATTCTTCTTCTGGTGGTCCATTATTCTGGCTGCGCTTGTTGGGGCGGCTCTGGTAAATTTTCTTGAAACATTGACCACGGTACTGGTGGCGCGGCAACCGGACCGCTGGCTGGCGCGACTGCAATTTATCAGCCGGCTGGTGGTCATCCTTAACCGGCCATTGGCGTCATATTCACGACCGATCAAGGTTGTCACCCCGGGGGAAGAACCGGGGTTGACACCGGTGACAGCCGAAGAACTGAAGACGTGGGCGGCAGCGGCCAATGAGACCGGCGGACTTGAACCCGAAGAACGGCGAATGATCCAGTCGATCTTTGAATTTGGCGACATTCTTTGCCGTGAGGTCATGGTGCCGCGCGTTGATGTACGGGCGTTGGAGATCAACACACCGATCAGCGAAGCGATCTCAGCTTTTATCCGAACCGGGCATTCCCGCATCCCGGTATATGAAGACGACCTTGATAATGTGGTGGGAATCCTGTATGCCAAGGATCTGCTCCAGCATACAGACGAACAGGCGCAACAGCGGTCTCTGGCCGGATTGTTGCGCGAAGCGTTCTTTGTTCCCGAAACGAAAAAGGTGGATGAACTCCTGCGTGAGATGCAGGAGCGGGGTATTCATATCGCCATGGTAGTGGATGAATACGGCGGTTTGGCCGGCCTGGTCACACTGGAGGATATTCTCGAGGAGATCATTGGCGAGATTCGTGATGAATATGACCCGGCAGAAGAGTTGCCCTACCAGCAGCTGGGTGAAGGGTATTTTCTTGTTCAGGGTTGGATGGACCTGGAAGTATTTAATTCTGTATTTGAAACACAACTTACACCCGATCTGGCAGAGACCATCGGTGGCTATGTTGTGGCCATGATGGGAAAGATGCCGGTGGGTGGAGAGAAATTGGAGCTTGAGCGTTGGCAGGTTCAGGTTGAACAGGTCAGCGGTCGCAGGATCCGCAAGCTGCACCTTCATGAAAAGGAAGATAATTCAGACACGGAGGTTTAGTTATGGCATTGGATCAGGCAATGAAAATAACACTTTGCAGGCAGGCGGCACAAGTTCGAAAATTCGCGTATGCGCCTTATTCCAAATATCCTGTTGGAGCGGCTTTGCTCACATCAACAGGAAAGATCTATACCGGTGTAAATATTGAGAATATTTCCTATCCAAATGGTATTTGTGCGGAGCGTACAGCGGTTTTTAAAGCTGTGTCAGAAGGTGAAAAGCTCTTCATGGCAGTGGCGGTTGTCACCCCAAATGCCGGAACACCCTGCGGCGCCTGCCGGCAGGTGCTGGCTGAATTCAGCCAGGATATGGTTGTTCTGATCGGCAGCCCTGAAGGCGAACTTCTGCGGGAAACCACCCTGGCCGAACTGCTTCCCGAGGCATTTGATCCGGGACAGTTTCAATTAAGCTGAAAAGTGCCCTCATTTGAACGATCTCTAAAAACTGAGGCGATCGTCCTCCGTCACGCGGAAATTGGGGAGGCGGACCGTCTGTTGACCCTTTTCAGCCGCGAAGCAGGGATCATTCGGGCAGTGGCTAAAGGTGTCCGTCGTATCCATTCCAGAAAAGCCGGGCATCTTGAACCTTTCACACGCGTCAGCCTGATGCTTTCGCGTTCCCGTGATTTATGGATCGTCACCCAGGCTGTTGCCCTGGACCTTTTCCTCCCGCTGCATGAAGATCTGATCCTCACCGGTGAGACGGCATACGTATTGGAATTGGTTGACCGGTTTTCATACGAAGAAGGTGAAAACCGGAATTTGTATCAACTTCTTGTGGAAACCCTGGAACGGCTGTCACGCGGAGATCCAATTTTTACCGCCATTCATTATTTTGAACTTCATATGTTGGACATGGTCGGTTTCCGGCCGCAACTATTCAATTGCGTGCATTGCAGGGAAGAGATACAACCGCAAGACCAGTTTTTTTCTGCTGTGCAGGGTGGGGCTGTTTGCCCGAAGTGTGCCCACCTGGTTCCTGACGCCCGGCCTATAACCATGGAATCGTTGAAATATATCCGCAATTTCCAACGGACAGCTTATTCGCGCCTGCTTCAGGCTGTCCCTTCCCCGCTGGTTGAACGCGAAGTTGAATCCATACTTCAGTATTACAACACGTTCCTGCTGGAAAGGCGGTTAAATACACCTGACTTTCTCAATGAAGTGCGAAAAAAAAGGGAGGCTTGAGCCTCCCTTTTTTGATCTAGTTCACATCGGTTTCTTCGTACCGCACATTCAGGGTAAGGTTATGTTCATCAATCACTGTGCCCTGCACAACCAGTTCTTCCGCCTGGTCAGGAACACGGAAAGCCATACTGAAGACATTGTCCGTGATGGTCGTAAGAAGTTCATATTCAGTCCAACCTTTGGAAGCTGCGTCATCGCGGTAAAACTTGATGGTGTCTTCCATGGACATATCAACCGACGCAATCACCAGTTGATCATTGCTCATCACAATTTTGGCGTTTGGCGGAACTGGGAATTTGGGATCCACAGCCGGTGCGGCTGCGGCGGGTTCAGCCGGTTGGGCGGGTTCGGCTGGCGGTACTTCGGTTGGTTCAGCTTTTTCCGGTACAGCCGTGGGTTCAACGGCTTCCTGTTTCACGGGTTCGGCTGCTGCTGTTGGTTGGGCGCCACCACCACAGGCTGCCAGACTGGCGATCAACATCAAGCTTGCCAATGAAATAAATAAGGTCTTACTGCGTTTCATATTTCCTCCTTAATTTTTGACGCGTACGGCTAATTATGACAAAATGAAATGGCTTTATGCAAGTGGTATAAGGAAATTTAAGGAAAGCGTAATAATTTCTAGAATTAATAAGTTTTGCCGGCTTTTCCCGATAATTCGAGCGGTATAATTGCCTGCCAATACAGTAATTATCTGGAGTTCTAATGTCCAAACCTCTCGATTTTCAATCGATTATGCTTACCCTGGAGAAATTCTGGGCTGAAAAAGGATGCCTTGTCTGGCAGCCTTATTACACTCAGGTGGGTGCGGGAACCATGAATCCGGCCACCTATCTGCGCGTGCTGGGTCCGGAACCCTGGAATGTGGCATATGTAGAACCATCCATTCGCCCGGATGACGGTCGCTATGGAGAAAACCCCAACCGTCTGCAGCAGCATTACCAGTTCCAGGTCATTCTTAAACCTGACCCGGGCAACCCGCAGGAGTTGTACCTCGATTCATTGCGCGCTCTGGGTATTGACCCGGCAGAGCATGACATCCGGTTTGTGGAAGACAACTGGGAATCACCGGCGCTGGGCGCCTGGGGATTGGGCTGGGAAGTCTGGCTGGATGGTCAGGAAATCACGCAATTTACCTATTTCCAGCAGGCCGGGGGACTGGTGTTGGATCCAAATGCCGTTGAGATCACATATGGATTGGAACGGATCGCGATTGCCCTGCAAAAGGTCCGCAGTTTCCGTGAGATCCAATGGAGCGCTGACCGGAAATATGGCGAGGTCAATCTCCAGGCTGAACGGGAGCATAGCAAATACTATTTCGAAATTGCAGATGTGGAACGGCTCCGCCAGATGTACAACCTGTTCGAAGCGGAAGCGAATGCGTCCCTGGAACAGGGGTTGGTGTTGCCTGCCCACGATTATGTGTTGAAATGTTCCCACACGTTCAACATCCTTGACACGCGTGGCGCAGTGGGCGTGACCGAACGCCAGGCTCTCTTTTCCCGTATGCGTGACCTGGCACGCCGGGTCGCCGAGGCCTATGTAGCCCAGCGGGAGGAACTTGGTTTCCCCTGGGGCAAGGCAGACAGCTCCACGATCAATGCGGAAAAGCCGGTTGTCGGTGTTGACCTCGATCGAAGCTCAGCCCCGGACAAACCGCAGAGCCTGTTACTGGAGATTGGAACCGAAGAACTTCCGGCGGCCGATCTGCAATCTGTTCTGGCCCAGTTGACGGAACGTATTCCAACCATGCTGTCGGAACTACGGCTTGAACATGGTGCCGTGACAGTCTCAGGCACACCGCGAAGGTTGTCTGTATTGATTAATGCCCTCTCACCCCGCCAACCAGACAAGACGAGTATCATCAAGGGCCCGCCAGCTGACCGCGCTTTTGACCCTCATGGAAACGCCACACCGGCCGCTTCCGGATTCGCCCGGGGGAAGGGTTTAAAGCCTGAAGACCTGAAGATCATGGAAATTGACGGCGGCCGATACGCGGCAGCTGAAGTACATGAAGCCGGAAAACTGGCAGGCGAAGTACTGGTTGACGCTCTGGCCGATCTTGTATCCGGGATAAAATTTGATAAAGCCATGCGATGGAATGAAAGCCAGGCTGGTTTTTCACGGCCTGTCCGCTGGTTGCTGGCCATGTTCGGTTCGCAGATCATACCCTTCCGGTATGCCGGATTGATTGCCGGAAACAAAACCCGTGGACTGCGCTTCAGCGATGCGGACGAGGTTGAGGTCAAATCTGCTGATGCGTTTGGCGAGGTATTGAAATCACAGGGAATAGTGCTGGACCCTGTGGAACGCCGGTCAATCATTGAAAAACAGGTTTCCCGATTGGCTGTATCCATGGGTGGTAAACCGG
The DNA here is from genome assembly GCA_964424035.1 of uncultured Leptolinea sp. Classification (GTDB taxonomy): domain Bacteria; phylum Chloroflexota; class Anaerolineae; order Anaerolineales; family Anaerolineaceae; genus Leptolinea. The sequence continues at coordinate 34,788 of CAYRHB010000003.1, read as the reverse complement.
AAGTGGATCAGACCCTGCTTGATGAGGTCAACAATCTGGTGGAACGTCCCACCGCCCTTATCGGTAAATTTGACCCCGAATCTCTGAAACTCCCCTCCGAAGTATTGATCTCGGTCATGAAAAAGCATCAGCGGTATTTCCCGGTTATCAAACCGGATGGTGAACTGCTTCCGTACTTTATCGCGGTGCGGAATGGCGATGACCGGTTTCTTGAGACGGTCACAGATGGCAATGAACAGGTCATCCGCGCCCGCTTTGCTGATGCCGCCTTCTTTATTAACGAAGATATTCGCTTCAAGCTGGATGATTTTGTTCCACAACTTTCCACGCTTATTTTCCAGTTCAAACTGGGTTCCATGTTGGACCGCACCGGTCGAATTGAGAAGCTTGTTGCAGGGCTGAAAGACAGCCTGGCATTATCCTCCTTGGAGGAAAAGACCGCTCTCCGCGCGGCACATTTATGCAAGGCGGATCTGGCCACCCACATGGTGGTTGAAATGACATCCCTGCAGGGAGTTATGGGCGGTTATTATGCCCGCCGGTCCGGAGAGGATGGCGAAGTGGCAAAAGCCATCGTGGAGCATTACCTTCCGAAAAGCACCGGCGATTCATCACCATCCACAAAAGCCGGACTGGCAGTCAGCCTGGCGGACCGGTTGGATTTGCTGGCAGGGTTGTTCGCAGCCGGTCTGGCTCCCACCGGGACCAAGGACCCGTACGCCCAGCGCCGTGCAGCCCTAGGTCTGGTGCAATCCCTCATCAACTGGGATATGGATTTCGACCTGGCGGATGGATTGGAACTGGCAGCGGAAAATTTGCCTCTTGCCATGTCTCCAGAATCCAGGCAGGCTTGCCGTGAATTTATCATTGGCCGGCTGAAAGGGTTCCTCACTGACCAGGGATACCGCTTTGATGTTGTGGATGCGGTGCTGGCCAACCAGGGGACCAATCCGGCCGGAGCGGCGCGTGCCTGTAAACAGCTGACAGCCCGGGTACAACGTGATGATTGGGGTACCATCCTCCCGGCGTTCTCCCGTTGTGTCCGTATTACGCGTGGTTTGAAGGAAAAATTTATTGTCAACCCTGAAAGTCTGAAAGAACCGTCTGAAAAGGACCTCTTTGACCAGATTGTTCGCATGGAAAAGGCTCTAAAAACCAGCACATCGGTTGATGAATTCATTGACACGTTCATTCCGGCCATTCAGGCCGTGAATACGTTCTTTGATGCCGTGCTGGTCATGTCAGAAGATCCGGGAGAAAAATCCAACCGGCTCGGAATGCTTCAGCGAATCGCCTGCCTGCCGCAGAAGATCGTTGACCTTTCATTTCTTGAAGGTTTCTAGATTTGAGATGGATCCTGCAAAGGGCAGCCACCGGCTGCCCTTTGCATATGTAAACCAGTAAACAACCTCTCCTTTCTCTGGTTATTCCTGCTACTTTGCTGTTGCAAGGAATATTAAGAAAGTAATTCCCCTCAATTTAATTGTCATAAAATCAGGGTTTGGAGGATAATGGTGCAACAAAAGTTCATGATCGACGATAATAAATTACGATGACAGCCGTTGATGAAATCAAATCCCGCATCCATATCGAAGATCTGGTAAACGAGATCCCTTCGGTTAAATTGCGCAAATCCGGCAAGAACTACACCGGCTTTTGCCCGTTCCATGACAACAAACGCACTCCGGCATTTGTGGTCTTCCCGGATTCGGGCACATGGCGTTGTTTCGGCCAGTGCAACGAAGGCGGCGACTTGTTTAAATTTGTAATGAAGCGCGATGGTTGTGATTTTCCCCAGGCGCTGAAAACCCTGGCAGCCAAAGCGGGTGTGGAACTGGAACCGCTAACACCGCAAAGAAAGGAAGAGGATGCCCACCGGAACCGGCTTCGTCAGCTGCTCGAAGAAACCGTCCTCTTTTACCAGCATTACCTAACCCAGAACACAATGGGGAAACCTGCGCTGGATTACCTCACAAAACGCGGATTAACCGCGGAGACAATCACCTCATTTGGCCTTGGATATGCGCCTCCCGGTTGGGACACGCTCATGTCACATTTTACCGGCAAGGGATACACCACCGATGAACTGATCGAAGCCGGTTTGCTTTCCGAGAATCCGGAAAAAGAACGGGTGTATGACCGCTTCCGGAACCGGATAATGATCCCCATTCGCGACGCGCAAGGCCGGATGGCTGGTTTTGGAGCCCGCATTCTGGATCCCAATGATGTCCCGAAATTCCTGAATTCACCCCAGACAACCCTGTTTGACAAAGGCAGGCTGTTGTTCGGTATGGATCAGGCCCGAAAGGCCATTCGGGACAAGGATCAAGCGGTCATTGTGGAAGGCTATCTGGATGTCATCGTCCTGCATCAGGCTGGTTTTACCAATACCGTTTCCCCCATGGGAACAGCCTTAACAGAAGACCAGTTGCGCCAGCTTCAACGCCTGACCCGGAAGATGGTCCTCGCGTTGGATGCCGACGCGGCGGGAGCCAAGGCAACCATGCGTGGATTGGAAGTGGCGCGGAAATCTCTGGATCGTGGTGACGAGATCATATTCGATGCCCGCGGTCTGTTGCATGAAGAATCGCGCCTCAGAGCTGACCTCAGGGTCACATCCATCCCAGAGGGAATGGATCCTGACGAAGTAGTTTTGCGTGATCCGAAAGAATGGGAAGCCATTCTGCAGGATGCGCGGCCGATTGTTCAACATGTCATGGAAACCCTGGCCGCCGGACGCGACCTTAATGATCCCAAAGTAAAGGATGACGTTGCCCGTCAGGTCATCCCCTTGATCGAGGATCTGGCCAGTCCCATTGAGCGGGATACCTACCGCTCACGCCTGGCAGTCATGCTGCATGTCAACGAGGAATCGCTGATGCAGCTTCAGGGTGGGGGCACGGGAGGAAGACGCCAGCCTGCACGCCGGCGGCAGAGACCTTCACGAAAAGAACAACCATCAGGGGTTGAAATAAAGAATCCGTTGCGTCCACTGGAAAATCATTGCCTGCGGTTGCTGCTTTTCAAACCTGACCTCTTGCCTCAACTGGAGGAAGAGTTAAAAACCAACCGGTTCCCGGCGTTGAGTGTGGACGATTTCCAATCCGCGGAATCGCAGGAAGCCTTCCTGTTGCTGGCTGATGCGGTGAACCAGTTGGATTCAAGCATTCGCGACTATATCTCCGATAACCGGCCGGAAACATTGGACTCATTCTTGCAAGAGGTTGATCAGGGAATTAACCTGGATAACACCCCGGATGACCGGATATATGATGATCTGTACGATACGATCAACCGGTTGAGGCTGGTGAAGATCCGGGAGGCCATTGACACCATCCGATTTCTGGTGACCGACCTTGCAGGTTGGGAAGAACAGCAGGTTGACGAAAAAGAATCGCTTAACCAGTATTATCGAAAAATGTCAGAACTGACAGGTGAACGATTCAGGCTGGAAAAGGCTTTACAGCCTGAGATAAACCTCCAATAATCTCCTATGGTATAGTTAACCCATGCCTCCTCGCCCAAAAACTACGAAAGAAACACCCGAAACCGGGATGGAAGAAAAACCGGCCGTACCGGCAAAGAAAAAAGCCGTTGTACAACCGGTCAAAACCAGGCGTGTCCGCCGGAATGGCGCGGAAAAAAAAGCGTCCAAACCCATTCTTTCTAAGGGAGATGATGATCTGATCAATCAGGAGGAACCGGATGACGTGTCTCTGGCACAATCCGGCGATGAGTGGTCAGAGTTCGCGCTTGAAGATCCACTGAAGATTCTGGAAGATCCGGCAGTCGCCGTTGAACTATCCGAAGACCCGGTACGCCTATACCTCAAAGAGATCGGTCAGATCCACCTTCTGGATGCTGATAGTGAATTCCGGCTGGCGGCCATGATCGAAGCTGAAAGGTTTATGGATACCCTGAAACAGCATCTGGGCAACCAGGAGGTTCCAGCGGGGATTGATGCTTTGTTTGAATCTCTGGCGGATAAGACCATAATCAGCTGGAATCGCCTGGTCGAGGATGCCCGCGGGTACAATCACAGCGAACCGCCTGATCTTAGCCTCGTACTGGCTGAAGCCCAGCAGCTTCGCCGGACCTGGCAGATTGTGGAACCCTCTTATCTGCGGCATTACCTGGATAATGGACAGTGGGGAAAAGATTCCCTCTGGGACGCACTGGCGCGTAATGCCTTCAACCTGTTCCTGGCACTACACTTATTACCAACTGCTCTGGCCAACAAGCTCCTTGAGGAAATCCGGAAAACCGGGCAAATGCCTCCCCTGAAATTCTTCTTAAAGAACCTTCCACCCGCCGATGACCTGGATAACGAAATGGAAGGTGTGAAGTTCCGGGCTGAAGAAGCCAATGCCCAGTTGATCCGTGCCAACCTGCGGTTGGTGGTCAGCATTGCCAAACGCTACCTCGGACGCGGTATTTCATTCCTGGATCTGATCCAGGAAGGCAACCTGGGTTTATTAAGAGCAGTCAATAAATTCGATTCGACCCGCGGTTTTAAATTCAGCACGTATGCCACCTGGTGGATCCGGCAATCCATCAGCCGGTACATTGCCGAGCAAGCCCGCACCATTCGCATTCCTGTGCATTTGTTTGAAGCCATAACCCGGTTGCTGCGGGTACAGCGTTCACTGGTGCAGAAGCTGGGACGCGAACCAACCAACGAAGAGCTTGTTCTGGAATCAGACCAGTTGGAAAAATCAGATGTGGATGCCATACGCAAATTCCTGGGGGGAGATGGCGCGCTGGACCCGGATATCATGCGCCGCTGGGTGGCCGCGACCGCCAAAGTGCAGCGCATTCTCCAATCTGCTGAAGAACCTGTTTCATTGGAACGGCCGGTCGGTGATGAAGAAAGCAGCCAGCTGGGCGACTTTATTGAAGATGATGACGCCCTGGAACCCATGGATGCCGCCGCGCGCGAAATGTTGCGTGAACAGGTACAGAGTGCCCTGGCCGCACTTTCCGAGCGCGAACGCCAGGTGTTGGAACTGCGCTTTGGTTTGATCGATGGCAAGGATCACACGCTGGAAGAGGTCAGCCGCTATTTCAATGTAACCCGCGAACGCATCCGTCAGATCGAAGCCAAGGCGCTGCGCAAACTTCGCCATCCAACCCGCAGCCGCAATCTGCGCGAATACCTGTCATAAGATCTTCAGGTCCAATAAAATAAATAACGGATTCCATCCTGGTGTAGATGAGATTCAATTTCACTTCACCGGATAACGTAAAAACCCTGTGCACTCTACCTACCTTCGTGTTCCTGCAAGATGGTGTCGGTGACCACGGATTGTTTAATATGTATCAGGTTGATATAGCACAACCTTATACCGCATGTGAAAAAAAGCACATGATTATGTTATACTCTCAAATAAGACTAGACTGGTAAGGATTATCCATGCTGAATGACTACCTTCCGATAGCCATTATCCTGTTTCTGGCAACCGGCCTGGGTTTTCTCGTTGTTGTTCTGGGTGCGGTCTTTGGACCGCGTCGACCGTCAAGGCGAAAAGCCGCGCCGTATGAATCAGGCATGGTCCCATATGGACCCGGTACCCGCCGTCTGTCTGTCCGCTTTTACCTCGTCGCTGTTCTTTTTATCTTGTTTGATATTGAGACAGTCTTTTTTTTACCCTGGGCAGTGGTTTTTAATCAACTGGGCTGGTTTGCACTGATCGAGATGCTCATTTTTATTGGTATTCTCCTTGTCGGTTTCATTTATATCTGGAAGAAAGGGGCGCTCGAATGGGATTAGAGCAAAAAGCAGGGAACATGGGTGTGGTGACCACCACTTTGGAACAGGCGGTCAACTGGGCCCGTACCGGTTCTATGTGGCCCATGCTTTTTGGTCTGGCATGTTGCGCCATTGAGATGATGGCAGCACAAGCGTCCAATTATGATATGTCCCGATTTGGTATGGAGTTGATGCGCGCAAGCCCACGCCAGTCCGACCTGATGATCGTTGCAGGGCGCGTAAGCCGGAAAATGGCGCCTGTCTTGCGCCAGCTCTATGACCAGATGCCTGATCCGAAATGGGTCATTGCCATGGGCGATTGTGCTTCCTGCGGTGGCGTGTTTAACAATTACGCCATCCTTCAAGGTGTCGATGAGATCGTGCCTGTGGATGTTTATGTGGCCGGCTGTCCGCCACGCCCGGAAGCGCTGATCCATGGTGTAATGACTTTGCACGAAAAGATCCGTGGTGAGAAACTGAAAACCTGGGCTTGATATCAATCCGTCAGGCTGTTTGAGGACGAAATACACAATGGATTCGAATCTACAAAAAGCTGTGAACGCCCTGAAGACTGATTTCTCTGGAACCGAAAGTGAGTTCCACGATGAGATAACCGTGACTCTACCGCCGGTTTATCTTGTTAAAGCGTTGACCCGCTTGCATGCCAGCTTTAAATTCGACATGCTGGAAGCGGAAACTGCCGTGGATTACTGGCCACAGACAACACCGCGCTTTCATGTGATTTACCAGTTGTTTTCCACAGAACATAACTGTCAATTACGGATCCGGGTCCCGTTGGATGGCAACGCGCCATCCCTGCCGGGTATTGAAAAGATCTATCCCAATGCGAACTGGCATGAAAGGGAGATCTGGGATATGTTCGGTATCCGCTTTGAAGGTCATTCAGACCCGCGGCGTATTTTAATGGCGGCAGACTGGTCAGGTCATCCGTTGCGCAAGGATTACCCCTTGGGATATGAGGAAGTCCAGTTCGATTTCAACGCTGACGAGATCAGTGTCCACAAACCAAAACCCGCGAAATAACGGGAGATCTTCCGGATCTTATGCAGAGCTTTGGTAAAAAGGTAGAATCTTTGAACAGGAAAAAAATTTTCACAACAGTATTGGTTTTAGGCATTGCGGCGCTGGTGCTGAATTGCAATGCGGTGGTATCTGCGTCTGCTCCGCTCGATGGGAATTTGAATGCTGAAGATACATTGCCAAACAGCGGGGAATGGCAATCCAACAGTGTATCACCGGAGGATCCTGACGGTATTGACACGGAAGACGTTGAAACTGTTAATGGAGCGTCAATGGCTAAGCAGGATTCTTCCGGCTCCTGCGCGCTTGACCTGACACAAATGCTTGATGAGGCATACGGAAACGGTGATGGCTCAGAGGAATACCAGAATGATTACGCCGAAGAGTATGACGAAATTGTTCTTGTAACGTACAGAGTATCGGGTGATGAAATTTCATCACCGGTTTACGGGAAGCAAGTCCCTTTAGAATTCGCGAAATATGTCAACGATGAAGAGTTTCACCGTGAGATATGGCAAATTGTGACGGATCTGATCCCGGTTGACCGGCGCGAAGATCTGGACCAGTTCGTCCTGTTCACCGATGGGGTCGACAATGTTACCGGGGCGGTGGACGAAGGAAGCACGCCGGAAACCTGGTCAATTCAAATGGATGTTCTTGACGCGGAAAACTTCCCGTCACTCTCAACCACATTGGTCCATGAATTCGGCCATATGCTCACATTGGGCGAGTCCCAGGTGAAGTATTTCGCTTCGAGCTGTAATTACTACATGGCATCGGATGGATGCAGCAAGGCTGATTCCTACATAAACGCGTTCTATGACGAGTTCTGGTCAGATATTTATGATGAATGGGCTGACTATGCCAATCCGACAGTAGATGGAGAGGTGGATGAGGATGGCGCGTATGAATTCTACGATGAGCATCCGGACCAATTTGTTTCTGATTACGCAGCCACACATCCTGAAGAAGATATTGCCGAGTCGTGGACATACTTTGTGTACAGCAGCAAACCGGCGGATGATTCCATTGCCAGCCGGAAGATCAGGTTCTTTTATCGCTACCCCGAACTTGTAGAGCTGCGACAGTATATGATGAACGGCTTGTGCCAGCAGACAGAAAAATGAACGAAAATAAAAAGGATTACCGGGAAACAAATATCGACGAACTGCGGCACCTGGTTTCTGACCGGGCTTTGACCGGCGAGACCATGCTGTTGAACATGGGTCCTCAGCATCCCAGCACACACGGCGTATTGCGTCTGCTGTTGGAACTGGATGGTGAGATCGTCCAAAACTGCATTCCGGATATCGGATTCCTGCATACCGGCATCGAAAAGAATATGGAAGCCAAAACCTACCAGAAGGCCGAAGTAATGACCGACCGGATGGACTACCTGAACAATGTCGGGAACAACTTCGTGTATTGTATGGCCATTGAAAAACTGGTGGAGCTTGATGTCCCGGAACGGGCTCAGGCGGTCCGTGTGATCCTCGCAGAATTGACCCGCATCTCCTCCCACCTGCTGTGGATAGGGACGTCGGCGCTTGACCTGGCTGCCATGTCGGTATTCATGTATGCCATGCGCGAACGGGAGATGATCCTCGACATTCTGGAAATGTGTTCCGGACAGCGCATGATGACCACATACATCCGGCCGGGAGGCCTGTGGCGCGATGTTCCGGATGGATTCGAAGCCGCGGTGCGCAATTTCACGGCCATCCTTCCCCGGCGCCTGGATGAATATGAATCCATGTTGACAAAAAATGCCCTTTTCCTGGAACGCACGGTCGGCATTGGCCCGATTACAACCGATGATTGCATCCGTTACGGCATTACCGGACCCATTCTGAGGGCAACCGGCAGGGAATTTGACCTGCGAAAGAACCGCCCGTACAGTGGTTATGAAAGATATGATTTCAACATACCCACTCAGACGGCGGGTGATGTATATGCCCGATACCTGGTTCGCGTCCAGGAAATGCGGGAATCGGTACGCATCATTGATCAGGCGGTCAACACATTGCCGCAAGGTCCGGTACGCAGCAACAACCATAAATTTGTTCCACCGCCGCGTTCGGAGATTGGTACGAGCATGGAAGCCCTGATCCACCATTTCAAACTGTGGACGGAGGGATTTTCCGCTCCGGCAGAAAGTGTATATGTCACGGCTGAATCGCCCCGCGGCGAGATCGGAGTTTTTCTGGAAGGGAATGGTGGTCCCAAGGCGCAGCGGATCCATTTCCGCACACCTTCCTTTGTAAACCTTCAGATCATGCCGATGATCACCCGTCAGCATTTTGTGGCTGATCTGGTCGGTATTATTGGAAGCCTTGATGTCATTCTGGGAGATTCTGACCGGTGAATGAATTCTTAATACAATTCACAGAAGAAATTCAAAAGATCCTGTCCGCCTATCCACCGGACCAGAAACGTTCAGCGCTAATGCCGCTTCTTTATCTGGCCCAGAGGGAGAACGGGTTTATCAACAAACAGACCATTAATGATATTGCCGCGATCCTCGAGATAACCCCGACTGAAGTGGCTTCCATTGTTGGTTTCTATTCACTGTATCATGACAAACCGGCCGGTAAATTCCGGCTGCAGGTCTGCACTGACCTTCCCTGTGCGTTGCGCGGAGCAGACCGGTTCCTTAAAGACCTGTGTGAGAATGTGGGCATTAAAGTGGGTGAAACCACTTCCGATGGTTTGATCACGATCGAAGAAGTAAAATGTCTGGCGGGCTGCCATCATGCGCCATTGTTTCAGTTGCAGGGTGATGGCGATATTTCTTACCATGAAAACCAGACAGTGGATGCCGCACTGACATTAATCGACGAATTGAAGAAAAAAGCATTGGAACGGGAGGGGAGCGCGGAATGAGCGGACATATCCTCTACCGGCACCGGGATATACCCGGGATCCATACATTAAATATCTACCGAAAAAACACCGGTTTCTCGGCTTTTGAAAAAGCTGTGAAAACCATGCAACCATCCGGGCTCATTGATCTGGTCAAGTCTTCAGGCTTGCGCGGCAGGGGAGGAGCGGGTTTTCCCACCGGGGTTAAATGGAGTTTCCTTCCAGATACCCTCTGGCCGCATTATGTGGTGGCTAACGCGGACGAGTCGGAACCCGGTACATTCAAAGACCGTGAGATCCTGGAATCGAACCCGTACCAGTTCCTGGAAGGGTTAATGCTGGCTTCATACGCGGTGCAGGCCAATAGCGCGTACATCTATCTGCGTGGTGAATTCTGGCAGATCGCGCAGCAACTGGATGGATGCATCGCGGAACTGGAGACAGCCGGATTACTGGGCGACAACCTCTTCGGCAGTTCATATTCCCTGCGCTTGCATACCCATCTGGGTGCTGGAGCATATATCTGCGGTGAAGAAACCGCACTGCTGGAATCGATCGAAGGGAAGTTGGGACAGCCGCGTCTGCGGCCACCATTCCCGGCGGTCAATGGCCTGTTTGGCAAACCCACTGTGATCAACAACGTGGAAACCCTTGCCAACCTGCCACCGATTGTTGACCGCGGGGTGGATTGGTTCAAATCATTGGGAACCGAGAAATCTCCCGGCGTGAAAATTTTCAGCCTTTCCGGTTGTGTCAACCAACCCGGCAACTATGAGTTGCCGCTGGGAACTACATTCCGCGAATTGATTTATACACATGGAGGCGGCGTACCTGAAGGTCGGGTCATAAAAGCCATTATGTCCGCCGGTGCGTCGTCGGTCATTGTTCCCGCGGATGACCGGGCTCTGGACACTTCCATGGACTACGAATCCACCATGACCAATCTGAATGCCCCGCTTGGCTCTGCTTCGGTCATTATTCTGGATGATTCTGTCAACATAGCCTGGCTGGTGGATAAAACCGTGCAATTCTTCCGCCATGAATCTTGCGGTAAATGCACCCCCTGTCGTGAAGGCACGTACTGGATGGGCCACCTAACCCGGCGGATCAAGGAAGGAAAGGCTGATCTGACTGACATCACCCTGTTGGATACGGTTGCCCGGCAAATGCAGGGTAAATGCCTGTGTGCCCTGGGTGAGTTTTCCACCATGGCTGTTACATCGGGCATTGAGAGATTCCGCCCGGACTTTGAGAAACTGATCAACCGATAGCTGCATTGTTATCAGTAGAGAAGGATTTTTGAGCGAATGCCAAAAGACATTACCCTCACAATTGATGGCCGAACCGTAACCGCCCCGGAAGGGACGATGATCGTTGACGCGGCAAAACGAATCGGGATCGATATTCCGGTGTTTTGCTATCATCCCAAAATGGAGCCGGTGGGGATGTGCCGTATGTGCCTGGTGGAAATTGGCCGCCCGGTGATCGACCGTGCCACCCATACCCCTGTTCTTGAGGTGGATGGAACACCGAAGATCCAGTTTGGACCCAAACTGGAAACCGCCTGTACCACACCGGTAAGTGAAGGTATGGTAGTGGTTGGTTTGAGTGACAAAGTGAGGGACGCCCGCCGGGATGTGGTGGAATTCCTTTTGACATCCCATCCCCTGGATTGTCCGGTGTGTGATAAGGGCGGCGAGTGTCCGCTTCAGAATTTGACCCTGGAACACGGTCCGGGGGACAGCCGCTTCCTGTATGATGAAAAATCCCACGCGGCCAAGCATATCGCGCTTGGCGATCTGATCTACCTTGACCGTGAGCGTTGCATTCAATGTGCGCGTTGCGTACGTTTTCAATCCGATATTGCCGGTGACCCGGTCATCGGGTTCTACAACCGTGGTCGAAAACTTGAGATCGTCACATATTCTGAACCGGGTTTTGATTCGATCTTTTCCGGCAATACAACAGATATCTGCCCGGTGGGCGCGTTGACCACGGCTGATTTTCGTTTCGGAGCCCGTCCCTGGGAATTGAACAGTGCGGCCAGTCTGTGCACACATTGTCCTGTAGGCTGCAACACAACCATCAATGTACGGCGTGAAGCCAAGACCGGAGGCGATGTAGCCATCAAACGCATCATGCCGCGACAGAACGAACAGGTTAATGAAATCTGGATGTGCGACAAAGGGCGTTTTGCCTACCATTTCGCTGACAGCCCGGACCGTTTGAAAGCGCCATTGATGCGGGTGGATTCTGATCTCGTTGAGGCGGGTTGGGAGGAAGCTCTCGGGGCAGCCGCCGCAAAGATCAAAGCAGCCGGCAGCAGCCTGGTTACTCTGGTCAGTGGCCGGTTAACAAACGAGGATCTGTTCAACCTGCGGAAGCTGACGGAATCACAGGGTGGCAAATTCATCGGTTACAGCCGCATGGCTGGCGGAGATGTTGTCAACCGCTATGGGATGCAGCCCGGCAGCAACCTTGGAAACCTGGGCAAAGGTTCAACGATTGTTGTCGCGGCCTGCGATCTGCATGAAGAAGCGCCGGTGTGGTGGTTGCGTGTGCGCGAAGCCGTCAAACGCGGCGCGGCGTTGATCGTAATCAGCAACCGGCCTGACCGCCTTGATGCCGCTGCCACGCGTGTAATCCGGATTGCCTGCGGAGGAGAGACGGATGCAGTCAACGGATTGTTGGCCGGTGAGCTGGCTGAGTCCATTAACCGGTCTGAAAACCTGGTTGTCTTCTATGGCAGTGACGGACTGGGTCGCGAGGCAACCGGTCAACTGGCTGCAGCCTGTGCCGGTTTATTGCAGGCGAGTGGACATGCCCGCAAGGTCAACAGCGGTGTGATCCCGGTGTGGGAACGCGGCAATACCCAGGGGCTCTGGGATATGGGCGCTCAACCGGCGGAAGTTATGGTCAGGTTGCTTTCCAGTGCCGGCGTTCTTTTGATTGCCGGAGCAGATCCGGCCATTGATGATCCATTATTTGAGCGGGCTCTTGAAAATGCCGGCTTTGTCATTGTGCAGGACCTGTTTATGACCGCGACCGCCAGACAGGCGGATATAGTCCTCCCGGTACTGGCATTTACAGAGCGCGAGGGAACATATACATCCGGTGAAAGACGTGTGCAGCGTTTTTATCCGGCAGTTCCCGCGCCGGATGGCCGGCGGGCGGATTTTGAGATCGCCGCCGAACTGGGTAAAAAACTGGGTGTTTCGATGGAACATGGTGCGGCATCGCTGGTTTTCGCGCAGATCGAAGCTGAAATCCCGCAATATTCCGGACTTAATTACCGGAAACTGGCTGAAACCAGCGAACAGTGGCCTATCATTGGCCGGCAGGATGTCTATTATGGTGGAACATCGTATGCCAACAAACAGGGATTGGGGATCCAGTTACCACTCTTAGTAGCGGATGATTTTGATATTAACAGGAATATTGCGGTTCCCGAATTTCAACCGGAATCGCACGAACTGGTTGTCTATCCGGTGACCCGTCTATTTGACCGGGGAATCACAGTGACGACATCACCCCTACTGGCATCGCGGTTGGCTCATCCGGAATTGAGCATCCACCCGGAGACCGCGAAAAAGATGATGCTGGCTGATGATATGCATGTAATGCTGCCGGTGGACGGTGCGGCGTATCCCGTGCGTATAAGGGCTGACGGTACTATCCCGGAGGGCGTCGGGCTGATTCCACGTTCGACAGGTGTGCCTATTCACGAACCTCAGGTGGCGCAGGTTGTCCCGCCGGTGGGTGATCGTTCCAGCCGGGAAGGTGAATAACATGGATGCTGCAATGATCTGGGAATGGGTAATCAAATCCGTGATCATCATTCTGGTTATGACTGCCGGATTCGCCTATGTCACCTGGTATGAACGGCGCGTACTGGCCAAAATGCAGGTCCGCATTGGCCCTGACCGGGTTGGCTGGCAGGGATTGCTACAGCCTGTGGCGGATGGCATCAAATTGATATTCAAGGAAGAATTGATCCCGGCTGGCGCGGATAAATTGATCTTCGTGCTGGCGCCGGTCATTACGGTTATCCCGGCCCTGGTGATCACAGCGGTCATTCCGTGGGGTTCAATTGTCGAGCTTTTCGGCCGGACGGTTTCACTGCAACTGGCGGATATCAATGTGGGTGTACTGTATATCCTATCGGTGACATCCATATCGGTGTACGGCATCACACTCGCGGGCTGGTCCAGCAACAATAAATATGCCATGCTGGGCGGCTTGAGGGCAACCGCGCAGATGATCAGCTACGAACTGGCGCTGGGTATGTCGTTTGTTGGACCCATTTTGTGGGCCGGTTCAATGAGCCTGAGTGCCATTGTGGAAGCGCAAAAGGGTTTATGGTTTGTGGTCATTATGCCGATCAGCTTTGTGATCTTTGTGATTGCCAGCCTGGCAGAGGTCAACCGGTCGCCATTCGATATGCCGGAAGCCGAGCAGGAATTAACAGCGGGTTACCATGCCGAATATTCAAGCATGAAATTCGCGTTATTCTTCATGGCTGAGTACATAAAAATGATCGCCGTCTCCATGATCGGCGCCACCCTTTTCCTGGGTGGATATCATGGTCCATTCGTGGATGTCCTTCCGGGTTTGGGACCCGTATACCTGTTTGTGAAAGTGGCACTCTGGTTGTTCTTTATGATCTGGGTGCGCGCAACCCTGCCGCGTTTCCGTTATGACCGTCTGATGGCGTTCGGTTGGAAGGTACTGGTGCCGCTCTCATTGTTTTCCATTGTCATTACGGCTGTACTGCGTTTACTGGTTGCCGGAGGTTAGATATGTTGCGCGGATTGTGGACGACTTTTAAATCGATGTTTGAGAAACCGGTCACGGTTTCCTACCCGGAAGTGAAGAGACCGGTGCGTGAACGTTTCAAAGGCCGCCATGTTCTGAAACGGTACGAGAACGGCCTGGAAAAATGTATCGGGTGTTCCCTGTGCGCGGCAGCCTGTCCATCTGATGCCATTTTTGTGGAGGCATCGGAGAACACGGACACCGAACGCTACTCACCGGGCGAACGCTATGCCAGCACCTACCAGATCAACATGCTGCGTTGTATTTATTGCGGCTTCTGCGAAGATGCCTGCCCGACGGAAGCCATCGTGCTTGGTGATAATTATGAACTGTCATTTACCGGCCGGGAACAGGCCATCTATACCAAAGATATGCTCCTGGAACCGGTCCCTCCGGGAGGGAAGCCCACTCCACAGGTGACAGAACCCGGTTTGTTTACCCGCTCTGTACCCGCCATGAAAGACCCGGTGGATTGATGAGGTCCTGAATGCAGATTGGTGCCATTTTCTTCTATCTTGTTGCCGCGATTGTGATCGCCACATCACTGGGGATGCTGATCAGCCGGAATGCCATTTATTCCGCTTTATTCCTGGTACTTAATTTTGCCTCAGTGGCCATCCTGTATATCACCCTGGGCGCGCCATTCATCGCCATGGCTCAGGTGACCGTGTATGCCGGCGCGATCATGGTCCTTTTCCTGTTTGTCATCATGCTGCTGGGGGCTGAACAATTGCAGGATGAGGCAAAGAATCGCCAGCAGCGTGTACTGGCTGTTTTGATCTCTGTAGTATTCCTGGGTGGGATCACCTTGCTGGCTGTGTTTCGATCGAACCTGCCTGTGGAGATTTTGACCATGCCGGCCACGGATTATGCCAGCCCTGCGAAGGTCGGTATGACCCTTTTCAGCACCTATTTATTGCCGTTTGAAATTACATCATTCATCCTCCTGGTCGCCATTATCGGCGCCGTCGTGCTTACCCGGTCAGAGATTCAGAAGAAGAGACTGACCCGGCAGGGAAAGGAATAAGGGATGGTTCCTGTTTCGCACTATTTGACGTTGGCGCTCATCATGTTTTTCATCGGCATTGTCGGTGTACTGGTCCGCCGTAATGCACTTGTCGTATTTATGTCTCTTGAGCTGATGTTCAACGCGGCCAACCTGGTTTTTGTGGCTTTTGCCCGGCAGTTCGGATTATTGGACGGCCAGATCACGGTTTTTTTCGTTATGACGGTAGCCGCCGCTGAAGTGGCTATTGGACTCGCATTGATGGTGGCCATTTTCCGCACCAGGCATAGTATTGACATAGACCAGGTGAACAGTCTGAAAGGCTAGGTGGAGAATACCCATGCTGTTCCGTGAATTAGTAACTGATCCTGCATTTTCTCTTGTCCCCTGGGTGGTATGGTTCCCGTTGCTGGGTATTTTCATTAACCTGCTTTTAGGACGCCGGCTGGGCGAGAAGTTTACTTCTGCCACAGCCTGTCTGGCAGCCGGTGGCAGCTTTGTCATTTCCATACTCCTCATGTTGGCGTTGATCCGCCATCCGGAAGGAACGACCATCACCTTGTTGGAGTGGATCCACACGGGCACGCTGCAGGTGGACTGGGTTTTCCGCGTCGATACCTTGTCGGTCGCCATGATGCTGGCGGTAACCGGAGTTGGGACCCTCATCCATATCTATGCTGCGGGCTACATGCACTATGATGTGCGCTTCAATGCAGACCCCGGCCGTTATACCCGTTTCTTTATCTTCTTTAACCTGTTCATTCTTGCCATGATGATTCTGGTTTCAGCCGATAACTACCTGATGCTATTTGTCGGTTGGGAGGGGGTGGGATTATGCTCCTATCTGCTTATTGGGTTCTGGTTTGAAAAAGGGGAGGACGGTCTGGGTAATGCCAGGGCAGGAAAAAAAGCATTTCTGGTCAACCGTATTGGTGACTTTGGATTACTGATCGCCCTTTTCCTCATGTTCTGGAATTTCGGCAGCCTGCAATTCGATGTTGTCTTTGCCCGGGCACCGGAAGTGGCAGCCGCCGCGCCGGGTGTCTTGCTGGCTGTTACCCTGTTCATGCTGCTGGGGGTGACCGGAAAATCCGCCCAGCTACCCCTGTATGTCTGGCTGCCGGACGCCATGGCCGGTCCCACACCGGTCTCCGCGCTGATCCACGCCGCCACCATGGTCACGGCCGGTGTATACCTCATCGCACGGTCCCATGGTCTGTATGAGCTTGTCCCGGCGGCGCAGGATGCTGTCGTATGGGTGGGCGCATTGACCGCGTTGTTCGCGGCGACCATCGCCATGGCCCAAAATGACATCAAAAAAGTGCTGGCTTACTCCACCATCAGCCAGTTGGGGTTCATGGTGGCTGCCGTGGGGATGGGTGCTTTTGTAGCCGGGATGTTCCATCTGATCACCCATGCCTTCTTCAAGGCGCTGCTTTTCCTGGGAGCCGGTTCGGTGATTCTGGGGATGGAAGGCGCGCGAAAATTGGATGAAACGGGCAATGACACCAATGGACATCACGCACATATTGATCCACAGGATATGACCTTGATGGGTGGCCTGCGGAAGAAAATGCCGGTCACCTTCTGGGTTTATCTGGCTGGTGCGTTGGCTCTGGCTGGTATTGCCCCGCTTGCCGGATTCTTTTCCAAGGATGAGATACTGGCTACCGCCAGGCATACCCATCCGGCTGTGTTCATTGTGCTGCTCATCTCCGCTTTCCTAACAGCGTTCTATGTTGGTCGCCAGCTCTGGCTGGTATTCTTTGGCAGACCGCGCACGGTAAACGCGGAACAGGCCAGTGAAAACAAGCCTGTCATTACACTGCCACTGGTGCTCCTGGCTGCGTTGTCTGTAACGGGTGGCCTGTTGAATTTTCCCGGCAGTAATTTATTGGAGACCTGGCTGCACCATACGCTTGGAGGGGGGCATCAACCCGGATTTGATTTGGTGACCGCTTCCGTTTCACTGATTATTGCCCTTTCCGGGTTTGTTGCTGCCTGGATGTTTTACGGGAAATGGGAATGGAAACCCGGCGAAGTAGATCCATTGGCCGCCAGGCTGGGCAGTTTCTACACCGGCGCAAAGGAGAAATGGCGTGTGGATGAATTGTACGCTTCACTTATCGTCAACCCGCTGCAGGATATGGCCCGGGAATGGGCTGAACCGGTTGACCAGGGTTTGATCGACGGGATCGCGGTTGGTCTGGGATCGTTAACGAAAGCCATCTCTCGCCAATTCTCACGGCTCGAAAATGGATATGTACGCTTTTATGCCTTATCCATAGTCGTCGGGGTTGCCGCCATTTTCACCTATCTGGTCTTGCGATGAACAGGCACATACGTGTGAAGGAAACTTTATGAATTTCGGGATACATCCACTTCTCCTGGTCACATTCCTTCCTCTGGCCGGTGTTCTCCTGATCGCCTTTTTGAAAGAAGAACAGAAGAACGCCATCCGTTGGACGGCTGCGGCTGTTTCGCTGCTCACTTTCGCAGTGTCACTCATGCTGTTGGCCGATTTCAACCCTGCCAATCCGGTTATCCAGATGGAATTCATCCAGCCCTGGGTTACCGTAGGGGGGACAGCCATTGAATTCCATATCGGCATGGATGGTATTAGCCTGCTGATGATACTGCTGACAACGCTGTTGTCATTCATTGCCATCCTTTCAACCTGGACGGCTGTGCAGGACAGGGTGAAAACGTTCATGATCTCTTTCCTGCTGCTGGAAACCGGTATGCTCGGTGTGTTTGTCGCCCTCGATCTGATCCTTTTTTACATTTTCTGGGAATTCACACTTATTCCCATGTATTTCCTCATCGGGGTCTGGGGTGGAGAACGCCGACTGTACGCTGCGATCAAGTTTTTCCTGTTCACCATGGCCGGTTCGGTGATCATGCTGTTGGGTATCCTGTACATCGGGCTCACTGCCGGCACTTTTGATTGGACTGAGCTCAAGGGCATGTGGGCTGTGTTCGCACCGGCGCAGAATTGGCTTTTCCTGGCTTTCGCGCTGGCTTTTGCCATTAAAGTACCCATGTTTCCTTTGCACACCTGGCTGCCCGATGCCCATGTGGAAGCACCCACAGCCGGGTCTGTGATCCTGGCCGGTGTCCTGTTAAAGATGGGTTCTTATGGCTTCCTGCGGTTCAATCTGCCGCTTTTCCCACAGGCTTCCATGCAACTGGCTCCCATCATGGCTGTGCTGGCAGTGGTTGGCATCATCTACGGTGCTCTGGTGGCTTTCGCGCAAAAGGATGTCAAGAAACTGGTGGCGTATTCATCCGTCAGCCATATGGGATTTGTGATGCTGGGGATATTCGCGTTTACTCCGCAGGCAGTTTCGGGTAGTGTGCTGCAAATGGTCAATCATGGAATCAGTACCGGGGCATTGTTCCTGATCGTTGGTATGTTGTATGAGCGCCGCCATACCCGCCGGCTGGTAGATTTTGGCGGTCTCTGGAAAGTTGTGCCTGCACTGGCCGCACTGAGTCTGATTGTAACGCTGTCATCAGCCGGGCTGCCGGGAACCAACGGATTCGTCGGCGAATTCACCATCCTGGCAGGATCCTTCGGGTCGAGTGTGCTGGCTTCTCCCTGGTTTGCCGGAGTGGCGGCGGTTGGTGTTATTCTGGCTGCCCTGTACCTGTTGACCCTGTTTGAAAAGATTTTTCTTGGTACGGTCACGCTGGAAGAGAATCGTACGTTGAAAGACCTGTCATTGCGGGAAATCCTGACACTTGCTCCTTTGATCATCCTCATTTTTTGGATCGGTCTTTTCCCCGCACCTTTTTATGCTTTAATAAATCCCACTGTTGAAAACCTGTTGGCCGGTGTGGAATTGGCTGCCAGGGCAATGCATTAGGAGAGGATGGATATGCCCGTACAATCTGATTTTTTGACCATCCTTCCCGTGATTTTCCTCGCTGCCTGGGGACTGGTTGTGCTTCTGGCTGATCTATGGATCCCCGAAACGCGGAAGGGTTACACAGCCCTTCTGGCTGTGGCAGGATTAACAATCTCTGCGGTTTTATCATTCGCCCAGGGCGGGCAAACCTCGTCAGGTTTCGGAGGCATGGTTGTACTGGATGGCTTCAGCCGAACCCTTGGCCTTGTATTTCTGGCAAGTGGATTGGTCGCTGTTGCCCTGTCGTATGATTATTTGAAGCGCAACGATGCGGAACGTGGAGAATATTACACGCTGCTGCTCTTCTCCGTTTCCGGCATGCTGCTTATGGCCGCAGCCAACGATCTGATCATCGTTTTTTTGGCCCTTGAATTGCTTTCCATACCCTTGTACATCCTGTCCGGTTTCTTCCGGCCGCGGTTGGCATCGGAAGAGGCGGCGTTGAAGTATTTCCTGGTGGGTGCGTTTGCCTCCGCATTCCTGTTGTTTGGCATAGCCTGGATATACGGTGCATCCGGTTCCATCCATTTGCCACAGATTGCAGCCTCCATTTCAGCCGGAAAGACAGATATGGGCCTGCTCCTGATTGGCGCCAGCCTTTTGATTGTTGGTTTGGGATTCAAGATTGGTGTTGTACCGTTCCATATGTGGGTGCCGGATGTGTATCATGGCGCGCCTTCTTCGCTGGGTGCGTTCATGTCAGTAGCGACCAAAGCGGCCGGATTCGCCGGTCTCATCCGTGTTTTTATCATGATCTTTACTCCACTGGTATCCACCCTGTCTACCATATTCTGGGTATTGGCCGCTGCCAGTATGATCCTGGGGAATGTTGTGGCCATCGCACAGACGAACATTAAACGCATGCTTGCATATTCCAGTATTGCCAATGCGGGATATATTCTGATGGCATTTATTTCGTATGGAATTTCGGATGTGGCAAGTGAGGCTGTCTCTTCTGCGGTTTTCTATTTGCTGGCATACGCTTTAACGAGTTTCAGCGTCTGGGCAGTGGTGATCGCCATTGAACCGGCTGGCTCGGACGGGCCAATCTTACAGGATTTTTCCGGTCTGGGAAGAAAAAATCCCTGGCTGGGTGCGGCACTCTTGATTGGCATGTTTTCCTTCACCGGCATACCCCTTACGATGGGATTCTGGGGCAAGTTATATCTCTTCAAAACAGCCGTGGATGGTGGCTTTTCGGGGTTGGCATTGATCGGTTTGTTAACCTCGCTGGTTTCAGCCTATTACTATCTACGGGTTGTCATGTACGCCTTCCTCAAACCGGGGGAGCCCCGGATCCAACCGGGTAAATGGGCCGGTCGTATGGCAGTGATCATGGCCGCGGGAGTACTGATCATCAGTTTTAATCCCTCACCGGTTTTCCAGATTGCCGCAAATCTTATTGCCAGTATAAAATAGCGGCAGAGTGGAATTGAGACGGTAAAATATAGGGACGGGCATGATTGCCCGTCCCTGTTCTTATTGAAATACCGGGATAGGATATGACATCACGATTGGATCGAATTACCCGTTCAACAACTCTTGAATTCCTGGTCGCGTTTTTGGCGCTGACCGCGGCCTTCCTTTTCACCGCATACAGCCGGGTCCCGGTTGAGATCCGCAGTCTGGCGGTCGCAGCGCGATACAGTTTCACCACCACATCCATTGTATTACTGGCCGTTTTTTACCTGGTTTTGCGGCTTCCAACCCGCTGGCGTGTACCGGTTTTATTTATGGGATGTGGGGCGCTATTTGGACTGGCACTTTCCGGCCTTTGGGCAAGCGGACAGAGCGAGCCGTACGTGGTCAGCGGTTTGATTCCTTACAATGACGCGGCTACGTATTACAACGATGCCAACCGCCTTCTGGATGGATCTCTGTTGTCTGATTCATCCTCCCGTCGTCCGCTGGCGATCGGTTTTCTGGCCTCGCTGCTGGGACTGACAGGCCGTAATCTTCAGCACGCGTTAACCATTCTGGTTTTGTTGGAAGCATGTGCCGCCGCTTTTATGACCCTGGAATTGCGCCGCGTAAAGGGACCTGCGGCTGCCTCTTTATCTCTGTGGATCGTTTTCCTGTTCGCCCGGCGTTTCGCTGGTACCACTATGACAGAGACCCTGGGCTTGACCTTCGGGATGCTTTCCCTGGCTTTTTTCCTGCGGGGTGTATCGCCACGCAGACTGTCGTATATACTGACCGGTATTCTTCTTCTTACCCTGGCCATGAATATCCGTGTCGGGGCATTGTTCATCCTCCCGATGCTCGTACTGTGGACGGGGTTCCAGTTCCGCAATAAAACTCGTTTTCACTGGAGGAACGCGCTGTTGGCCGGGTTGGTGGTGGTGGCCGGGTTTGGTCTGAATTCCGTCCTGCTGCGGTTTATTGGCAGTCCGGTGGGAATGGCTTTTGGCAATTTTTCAGAATCACTATATGGATTGGCTTCCGGTGGTGAGCGTTGGTCATACGTATATTACCAGTCTGAAGAAACCCGTGAATTGCCGGATAAGGAACGGTTCAGTCAGATCTATCAGATGGCGTTTGACCTGATCCGGGAAAATCCGATGGGTATCGTAAAAGGGTCATTGCATCAATGGGGATTGCTTTTCTCTGACACATGGTTCAGTGTGTATTCCTATGTGGGCGGTGAGAATGCGGAGGGAAATCGTTATATCCACTGGATTCTTTACGCCCTGTGCCTGGCAGCGGTGGTTCAGGCTGTACGCAAAAGGGATGACCCTCTTCATGTATTCATTCTCGTATCCATTTTCGGGATTTTCATTTCCATCCCGTTTGTACCCCCCGGTGATGCGCATAAAATGCGGGCGTTTGCCGCCACCATTCCATTGTTGGCGGTCTTGCCTGCACTGGGATTGTCGGAGCTGGTCAACGTGATCCCGTGGTCTCAAATAAAAGACCGGCCCGGAGAATCCACGCCAGTCACCGGGATGGTAGTTTATACCGGATTGCTCACCGTTTTCATGTTTGCCGCACCGGTTTTCTTTATAAAAACAGCCATTCCACCCCAGGTGGACGTGCCTCAATGCCTTGAAGGTGAGGTTCCGGTGAGTATGCATTATGAACCGGGAAATGAAGTCCGGCTGATAAGGGAAAGCGTTCTCCAATTGGATTGGCTTCCGAAATTCCATTTTGGCCGCTACAAAGTCTTCATACACAATTTACCCAACAATGAAGCAATCGCGATCCTTCAAAAACTGGAACCACCCGCCACCATGTTGCTTGGGTATGATATTCATACAGCCAAACGTGTGTGGTTGTTGACAGATACAGAAAAGATGCCGCAATCCTACGGCATCCTTCAGGTGTGTGGGAGATACTACGATTCCGATGATCCGGATATTCAGCGTTACGGCTTCTTCTATCCGCGTGAGATCACTGTACTCCCCTGATCAGGGCAGATTCGGGGTGGCTGTAGATGGCAGTGTGCTGTACGCGACATTGTTGTCGTAAAACACGCCCCAGATCCCAAGGCGGTTGGGGGTGGCTGTTAATACTCCGGTGGTTTTATCCAGGCGGGTAGAGACATCTTTCCGCCAGCGTTTCAAATCCGTATCCCAGTAATACAGGCTTAAGGCGCCAATTTGCCGGGTAGTCAGACCGGTCAGGTCAGCTTTGACTGTGATGGAATACTCCCCTGCCGGTTCCACCGGCTCATTGTCTATCCATGCGCTATTGCGGAAGAATGGACCGGTTTTGACCAGAGCCGGTTCCGGGCCGATGGGAGTATTAATGGCGGGCAGAGGTTCATGCTTGAAATCGACCTGTTTACCAAATGTATCCGCGTTTATTGTGGTACTGGTGTTGTCAGCCGCTGAGCCAATCGTGCCTCCATCCGCGGGAATGGATTGTTTTACCGGCGGGTTGTATTTCAGGACCAGCAGTCCATAGGGATAATCAGCCACATAAATGTAGTTGTCTTTCACGGCGATATCCCACGCGCCGCCTGTGGTGTTATATACGGCTAATGGAAGAGGATTGGCAGGATCGGACACATCGACAATCCGAATTCCAGCATCGCGTTCCGCGAGATAGGCAAACCTGTCTTTGATGATCACCCTGCGCAGGAAATCCCGGCTTTCCAGTGAAGACAGCATGGTCGGATTGGAGGGATCCTTCAGGTCAACGATCTCCATTCCGCCGGTTCCCAGTGCCAGGTAGCCGGTTGTGCCGTCGAGCGTTACATTTTCAGCGGGAGAATCCGTTTCATAGGTTGTGATTAATTTAGGGGCTTCCGGATTGTTGATATCCACCACGTGAACACCGCTCTTGCCGGCAGCGACCAAAGCCAGATTGCCGGAGGCTGAGACCTGTCTGGAAAACCCTTCCAGCGCCAGTTGGCTGATGACCGGCATATCATACGGCTTTGTGGTGTCCCTGATTTCCAGACCGTTTTTGCCGGTTGTAAGCAACAGATTGGTCCCGGACAATGCCAGACCGTACACCCCGCCTGAAATGGTATGGCTCGAGAATACTGTGGGTGTGGCTACGGTAATGTCAAACACCCTCAATCCTTTTTCCTGCTGACCCGCGAAGGCGTATTGGCCTTTTACCACCAGGTCAAATATGTAATCTGTACGGAATTTGTAGAACAGCTTGAGGGAATCGGGGTTAAGGTCGACCACGCTTAAAGAGCTGAACGTCGGGTACAGGTACTGGTCGTCCATGGTCAGGTTATCGGTCTGGTAATTCGCACTGGCAACCAACCCGATGGCGTCTGTGGCAGGGGGAAGCTGGTCAGACCGGGAACCGGCTGCTGCAACCGGCAGTGTTGTACCGGCCAGTATGACGGTGACACATATTGGAACAACGCGGCGAAGCAGGTTTTTAACTTTCATATTTTTATTTTACTCCGCTGTGGCAAGAATCCGGACTTTTGTAAAAGCTCTGTATACATCTACGCTTGACATCCAAAGAAGTTGTGAGATAATAGAACAAATATACTATTTCTGATCTAATCCATGACCCACCTTATCCTGATTAAACCGGATCAATCCTTCTCATACCAGATCCAGACACAAGCCTCTTCCCGGATCGTACAAGATATTGATGTATATGGCAGGCTGCCGGATTATATCAAGACGGATGAGGACATGCGTAATCCGGATGTAAAATATACCGCCGTACTGTGGCAGGATTGGGTTGTAATTTTGCCTGTGGATCCACCGGAAACCCGGCCTGAAAACCTGCCGGAGGTGAACCGCCTTACCCGCCGCCAGTTGGATGTTCTGGATTGTCTCTCGCGGGGATTGACAGGCAAGCAGATCGCCGGAAGACTAAATATTCACCAGCGCTCCGTCAGTTTGCATATTTCGGCCATCAAACTCAAGTTGAATGCCAATACCACGGCAGAATGCATACAAAAAGCCGCCCGGCTGGGAATACTCAAACCGGGCGGCTGGTAGTTCAAAAAATTAACCGAGACGCTTCCGTTCCTCTTCGATAATGCTTGCATCCAGTTTCTTGAATAATGGCTGTGGATTAACCAGTTTCCTGCCCGGTTGAAGCGATGAAGGCTCCCAACAGCCGGAAGCACCGTCGGGGTCGTAGCGCAGCGCGGTATGCGTGCCCAGGTCATCCTCGATCGTGTCGATGAACTGTTTGCCGAACAATGGTTGTGTGTAGCCGAAAAATCCATGCAGTCGTTCACTGGTGAATGGCAGGAATGGAGCCAGAAGCACTTTGATCGAATCTATGGCTTTTAAAGCGGTGAAAATTGACCGCGCGGCGGCAGCCTTGTCCGTCTTTACAGCCATCCAGGGTGCCGTCTGGTCAAGATACTTGTTCACTTCCGTGGCAAGCCGCATCCCTTCGGCCAGGGCAGCCCGCAACCGGACAGCTTCCATCTCTGCCGCTACGGTATCAAACCCTTTTTCCACTTCAGCCAGCAGGGCTTTATCCTGTTCAGCCAATTCACCCGGATCGGGAACCTGATTTTCCCAGTGTTTGCAGGTGAATGACAGAACACGGTTGGCCAGGTTTCCCCATGTGGCTACCAGTTCATCATTGTTCCTGTGGAAGAAATCCTCCCAATCCCAATCCGTATCCTTTGATTCGGGCATGTTGACCGTCAGATAGTAGCGCAATGGATCCGGGTCGTAGCGGGTGAGAAAATCTCGTCCCCACACAGCCCAGTTGCGGCTGCCGGAGATCTTCTGGTTTTCAAGGTTCATGAACTCATTGGCTGGAACATCATACGGCAGGTTCAAAAGGGCAGGTTTGGCCACCCCCATGAGCTCGTCGAAGGCTTTTCCACTACCGGTGAGCTGGGCAGGCCAGATAACCGCATGGAATGGGATGTTGTCTTTTCCAATGAAATAATAGGATTGTGATTGGGGCCCATGCCACCAATCCAGCCAGGCTTCCGGATTGCCTGTCAACCGGCTCCATTCAATCGACGCCGACAGATAACCGATGACCGCTTCAAACCACACATACAGGCATTTACCATCCCAGCCTTCCAGCGGGACGGGGATACCCCAGTCCAGATCACGGGTAATGGCACGCCCGTGGAGGTTGTTGGCAAGGATCTGTCCCAGGCTCTGACGGAGGACATTCGGCCGCCAGTAACTCTCCCGTTGTTTGAGGAATTCAACTACGGCAGGCTGCAATTTACCGAGATCGAGGTAAGTGTGTTCCGTTTCGCGTAATTCAGGGGCTGAACCGTCCACCTTGCTGCGCGGATTGATCAACTGGGCCGGGTCAAGCAGATTGCCGCATTTGTCACACTGGTCACTGCGGGCATTCTCAAAACCGCATATATAACAGGTTCCCTCTACGTAGCGATCGGGAAGAAATCGTTTCTGACTGGGGGCATACCACTGCATCTCCCGGTCGGTGTATAAATACCCGTTCTTTTTCAGAGCCAGAAATATCTTCTGGGATACATCGAAATGGTTGGTTGTGTGTGTACTGGAGAAAAGGTCATAGGTCAGGCCAAGACTCATGAACAGCTCAAGGAACCCGTTGTGGAATCTCTGGTAGACCTCCAACGCTGTCGTGTTTTCCGCGTCAGCCCGCACGGTGATCGGGGTTCCATGTGCGTCAGAACCGGATACCATCAAGACTTTGCGTCCGCGCAGGCGTTGGAAACGGGAAAAGATATCCGCCGGTAGATAGGCTCCGGTTAAATTCCCGACATGGATTTCAGCATTGGCGTACGGCCAGGCGACAGATACCAGTACATTTTCGATCATATTGTTCCTCTTGCTTCGATATCAGCCGGATTGTAACACACCTGATTGATGGTTATTGTTCTACCGGTTGCCAGGCGGTTGCCTGGTCCAGGGTCTTGATCTCGTCCGGTTCCAACCGCCAGCCGGTTGCCCCGAGGTTATCCTGCAATTGCTCGATTGTTCGCGGACCAATGATCGGGCAGGTTACTACCGGTTGGCTCAGGAGCCAGGCGAGGGCAATCTGTGAAGTGCTTTTATTGTGGTTTTTCCCGATGTTGTCCATAATATCCAACAATGCCCAGTTCTTATCGGTAAAATATTTAGCCACATTTCGCTGGCTTTCGGTCTTCGGGTCGTCTTTCCGGTATTTTCCGGTGAGGAATCCACCAGCCAGTGGACTGTAGGGAAGCACCGCAAGAGTGTACCCGCGACACACATCAGCCAGTTCAGCCTCGAATTCATCACGCCGCAGCAGGTGGTAATGTGGCTGAAGACTTTCATAGCGGCATAGATTATAGTGTTCTGCCACCCATAATGATTCAACCAGCCGCCACGCGGGAATATTGGAGCAACCGATATACCGGACCTTGCCCTGGCGTACCAGGTCGGTCATGGTTGAGAGGGTTTCTTCGATCGGTGTATTCTCATCGATCCAGTGGGTCTGGTACAGGTCAATGTAATCCGTTTGCAACCGGCGGAGAGAATCCTCCACAGCCTTCAAAATATGGACACGGGATAAACCTTCATCGTTGATGCCCGGACCCATCGCCCCCCGCACCTTGGTGGCAATGATAATGTCGTGCCGCGGTATGCCGGATTTGATCAGCCACCGTCCAATGATCTCCTCGGATACCCCGCCCGGATTCCCTTTTACCCAGCGTGAATAAATATCCGCCGTGTCAATAAAATTGATGCCGGCATCGATAGCAGCCGTCAGGATATGGAATGATGTCTCTTCATCGGCTGTCCAACCGAATTGCATGCTTCCAAGGCATACCTCGGATACTTTCAGCCCGGTCCTCCCCAGATTTCTAAATTCCATTTGCCGTCTCCTTCCTGAGCCGGGATCATTATGGGTTAATTATACGAATGTGGATGGAAAAAGACTCACATTTCCTTGCCTGTGTTTCTACCTGATGCCGTTGATTTTGATACAATCAATATTGGTGACCAATGGCCATACATTTCATTATCGTCTTCACCATCCTGCTATTTTTCCTCTCAGCTTTAATGCTGATCATTTCATTACGCTTCGCCCGGCCCATACCGGATTACCCCGTTGTAGACCTGGAGGAGGTGGATGGTGATGTGCTGGCTGAGCACCTATCTGATGTGATCCGGTGCCGGACCATCGCATCGGATGAATTGACTGGAACCATGCGCGATGAGTACATCAACCTGCACCGCGCATTGCTGAAACACTTTCCCCGTGTGCATACAACACTGGAAGTCCGTTCAAGCCAGGACCTTTCACTGTTATATATCTGGCCTGGACGCAATTCCAAGCTCCCCGGTGTTTTGCTCAGCGGACATTATGATATCCCACCTATTGACCCAAAAACCGCAGATCAGTGGGAGGTTCCACCTTTTTCCGGAACAGTAAAGGATGGCTTTGTCTGGGGTCGTGGAACCCTGCAGGGCAAAGGCCAGATGGTTGCCATTTTACAGGCGGTAGAAATCATGCTGCGCGCCGGATATAAACCGGAGAGGACGGTTTACCTGGCTTTCGGACACGACTGTCTTTCCGGTGGCAAAGTGGGAGCCAGCCGTACAGCGGCTTATTTGAAAAAAGCCGGGGTCAGGTTGGAAGTGGCTCTGGACGAAGGGGATTGGATTTCGGATGGCTATTACCCCGGAATGACCGGCATGGCGGCACTCATCGGTGTCACTGAACGTGGTCATATCCGGTTTGAATTCCGGGCGGAAAGTACAGGGCGGGAGGATAATAAACTGGATATCCTGGCGCATGCTCTTGCCCGTCTGGCTGATAATCCACTGCCGGTTTCGTTTAAAGAGATCCGTGAAACCTACCGCGGATTGGTTGGCGGTGTCGGGTATTCGCAGCAAGTGGTATTTGCCAATACATGGTTATTATCTTCCATTGCAAGAAAAATGATTCACAAACATCCCGAAGCGCAGATGCGTTCCAGAACGCAGTTTATTCCTATGCGTATTTCCGGAAATCTGGAAACTGCGCGTGCCTATGTGGATGTCTTCCTGATGCCGGGCGAATCTATTGCGGAAGTCAGTGAACATATCCGTAAAGCGGTAAATGATGAACGCGTCATTTTTCAGGCGCAGGCTGACCGCGCCTGGGAGGCGCCCAATACGTCTTCTTTTGAATCTGCGGCATATCAGACAGTGGAACGGGCCATACTCGAGGTTTATCAGGGCATTCCGGTTGCTCCCGTAGTCCAGCCCTGGCCCGGTGACGCGCGCTTTTATACCTCCGTATGCCGGAATGTATACCGGTTCACGCCGCTGATGATTCCACCCGAAGATGACCTGAGTCCGGATGGTATCAATGAACGCATCCGAATCCGGTCATTGATCAAGATGACACAGTTCTACATCCGTTTATTGCAAATCTGGGGCGTCTCGACGATCAGTTGAATTCCCACAATTCAACATTTTCAAACGTACAACGGGTTCCGAAGTCATTGTTTGACCCCGAAGCCACCGCGAAGGCTAGTCCTCCACCATTGAGCCGGTCATCCTGGAACCGGACGATCTGTTTTCCATTCACAAAAACAGTGATCCACTGGTAATCGACAACCAGCATGACCTCGGCGGAATCAGATGTCATGTCAAATTTGCCAGCCCAATTGGCTTTCAGGTCTGAGAATACCTTTTTATCCATCCGGTGGCTTCGCACATACCCATCAGTGGAAATGTACGTGATGTGCAGATCATCGGGTCCATTCTCATGGAACACGAATCCACAACCAGCCCTGGATGGATTGGCATTGGGCATGGCGGATTCCCAGGTGACAAGTGCGCGAATGGCGAAATTCGTCGGTTTCACGTCCAATGGCCACCAGTGATAATATGATAGTTTAGCCCATTCACCGGTGAAGTTCTGTACGGTGAAATACTGACCGGCAGCGCTGCTGACCAATTTGTTGTCAACCAGTTTCTGCATATCCACCTGCATGGATACAGCCTGCGCGGTAGCTGTGACATTGATATCCGGTGTTGCCCGGCTGACAGGGGTTGAAGTTTCCGTGCTTTCCACCGTCCGGGTTAATACAGGTGTGCTGCTGCTGGTGGTCTGGGGTAGATCGGTGCTTATCGGCAGAGTACTGACAACCGGAGTGGCGGATGAAGAACAGGCTGCCATCAGGCTGCAAATGGTCAGGCTTAAAATGAATAGTCTCGAATGTCTTACGGTTTTCATAATTAATCATCCCGGCAATATCGCCGGAATGATTATAACCAATGCAGGAGAAAAATCGTGATCCCGGTTTCAATTCGGGTTGAGAGATTTCACCCGATCCGGGTCAGCGCCTTAATGGGGGTTTGGGAAGGCTGGGGGGAGAAAAATCTTTCAAACTGCTTCCCAGGCTGTTGAAATTGCCTTCCAGGGATGAGAGACCATTCATTGCCTGTGGGATTTCACCGCGCGCGAAGTTGACGGTAAGACCATTCAGTTTGTCGGCAACCCCGGCACCTGCTTCGCCAAATTGCCTTAGACTCGCACTGGCATTTGCGCCAAGTCTCCCGAGGGATGATAACTCGCTGTAACTGAGTTTCCCGTCTGCCAGTGATGTCCGCGCTTCCTGTATATAAGTGGAAAGTTGTTGAAGTGCTTCAACTTTATCACCGGCGATCTGGTCCGGTTGAATACTGGCAGTAAATTCAGCCCGTTTATCCCGTTCTTCGGCTGCCTTGTCTTTCCAGGCATCTGCTTTGGCCTGTAATTCACTGGTATGCGCTTGTATCTCCGCGGCCTGTGTTTCCAGTTGGCTGATCGTTTCTTCAGCCAGAGAAAGGCCTTGCTGCATCGCGGTATTGATCTCATCCAAAGTGGCGTCGATTTGTGCTGTTGATTGACTGATATAGGCAAGTTCTGACTCCAGTTCGTTCAACAGGTATATGGTTTCCTCAGCCAGATCCGCGTACAGTGACATATATTGTTCCGCGAGGTACATTGCCTCTTCGATCGCCTCTTCGGTGAGAAGGACGGCCGCTTCCATTTCTGCTAATTCTTCTGAGGTGATTGTATCGTCCGCCGCGGCGGTAGACGCATATTCAGCGCATTCGGTGGATGCCTGCATGACTTCATCCACTTCTTGTTCAACCATTTCAACCACCTCATCTTCCGTTACATACGAAATATTCATTAAGGTTGGTGTTGGTTGGGGCGGTATGGCTGTAATTGTTCCGGCAACTGAAATATCGATTGTTGCCTGCATGGCCGATTTTGCATCTTCTGTTGCTTTTAACGCCGCATTGACTGTCATTTCAATATTGGGTGTTTCGCTGGGAATAAGCGATACGGTTGGTGTTGATGCGTTGTTGCGCGGTAATGAACAACCGGCAATGCTCAGCACGATAAAAACTGGCAGGATGGTTCGAATATATGAGTTCATTTCCCCTCCGGTTTTTTGGATACAAACAATTATAGAATTCCCATGTAAAAACTCCATAATATCGACGTAAAACATTTCACATGGGTTCTGCGGTAAAATGGAGTTCCTCTTTTGAAAGGCCAACCTTATTGTTTGAGATCATTTTTCTTGGGACATCCGCTTCGGCGCCTTCCGCCCGCCGGAATTTACCATCCCTTGTTGTTAAACATGAAGACCAACGCTACCTGGTGGACTGCGGCGAAGGTACGCAACGGCAAATCCTGCAATGCGGGATCGGTTTTAAAAAGCTAAACCGTATTCTGATCACTCATGGCCACCTTGACCATATCCTTGGATTGGCCGGTCTTCTTTCCACGTATATGCGCTGGGAAACCATTGACACACTGGATATTTACGGCGGACGCAACGCACTTGACCGCATACGCGATCTTCTGTACGGTGTTGTTTTGCGGGGCGCATCCTCTCCAATGCCCATCCATTTCTTCCCAGTGACCAATGGTGTGATCATTGAAGAGAATGACCTTACCATTTCCGCGTTCAATGTCCAGCATCGCGGGCCGGATTGCCTGGGATTCGTATTTGAAGAAAAAGGGCACCGCCCTTTCCTCCCCGAAAAGGCGGAAGCATTGGGAATCCCCCAGGGACCGTGGCGCCGTGATCTTGTGGAAGGCAAATCAATTTCGCTTCCGGATGGACGCACGATCAACCCGGCCGATGTTCTGGGTGATTTCAAACCAGGCACCCGCCTGGTTGTTATCGGTGATGTTGGCGAAGTGGATAGCCTGGTGGATATCTGCCGGGGGGCAGATGCTTTAGTGATCGAATCAACTTACCTGGACGAAGAGGCAGAGATGGCACGGCAATTCTCTCATATGACGGCCAAACGTTCAGCTGAACTGGCAGCCAGAGCCGGGGTCAGGGCTTTATATCTTACGCATATCTCCCGGCGTTATCGCGAGAAAGATGTGATCGCTGAGGCACAATCTGTATTCCCGCAGGCTGTTGTTGCCCGCGATTTTGATACATTCCAGGTAAAAAATGCGGATTAGTCTGTAACCTTTTCTGATATTTCTTATCAAAAGTATTAATTACAAATATCAAGGAGTCAGACTAAATCCGTATGGACATGATCATTGATTTTCCCGGCGGTGCCCGGGTTGACGCTCATTTGGGGCAATTCACTGTTGCCACCGACCAGCCTGTAATGGGCGGTGGAGAGAATTCGGCACCAACACCATTTGCCACGTTCCTCGCGTCCATTGGGACCTGTGCGGGTATCTATGTGCTCGGTTTCTGCCGTCAGCGCAATCTGCCCACAGATGGGATCAAGCTGGTGCAGAGGATGGAAGCCGATCCACAGACGGGAATGCTGACAAAAGTCGAACTGGATATCCAGGTTCCACCTTCCTTCCCTGAAAAATATCACGATGCGCTTATTCGCTCCGCTGACCAATGTAAAGTAAAAAAGACCATGGAACACCCCCCGGTGTTTGATGTGCATACCACGGTTCTCTGAGCGAAAATTATGAGAAAACGGGAAAAGGATCTCATTATCCTTTTCCCGTTTTCATGTGTATTGATGTATTGAAATCGGGTTATTTAATAGCCATTCCGGATTTTAACTGGG
Organism: uncultured Leptolinea sp.; assembly: GCA_964424035.1. Lineage (GTDB taxonomy): Bacteria > Chloroflexota > Anaerolineae > Anaerolineales > Anaerolineaceae > Leptolinea. Next base: position 1,995 of record CAYRHB010000003.1, on the reverse strand, counting down.
TGAGGATGGTGGTTTCTGCTTCAGTCAGGGGTTGTTCGCCCGGACCTTTATAACCGCCTTCCTTATCAGAGCAGGCAGCTTTTTCCGCGGCAAACGCCACGAGGTGCCGGTACTGGCGGGCTTCCGCGGAACTGGCTACCGCGTCCACCACCCGCGATTGCCATTGTACGTTCTGTACCAAACGGCCAGGTTCTTCCACAAAGACTAATTCGTCGCTGTCATAGGTTAGTTTGCCGGCTGCCAGGGCTTTGAATCCGTCAGCCAGGTCGTTGATACTGGCACAGGGAAACAGGGTACGGGCTTCTTCCAGAGACCCGATGGCGGCTATCACATCGTTTTCTGTCAGGTCAGATTTACCTTTGGCGTGCAGCATGATATAACCGGCGCCAAGCACAGGTTGCAGCAGGTTCTTTAGATCATCAGAGGGATATTGGCCCATGATTCATCCTTTCATAATGGGGAACAAATAAATTACCGGTAAAGGTGTTCGATTATTTTACCCTTCTTTAGTGGGAATAATCTACATACACCGGACGTTTCCCGTGGATGCCTGTACGATTGTGCATTATTAGAATTACAGATTGGATTATGATTGGCAAACAAGTTGATCTATGACCGGAGGAAAATTTAATGTCTGTCCGCCTGTGTGAAGAGAAGGATCTGCCGGCTGTAGTTGGATTGATCACGCAGCTTGCTGAAGTGGCAACCGGTGGAAAAGAATTTGATCTGGAAAAATTTCGCGGGCTATACCGGAAAATGTCCGGCCAGCCAGATACCTATGCCAACTTTGTCTACGAACTGGATGGCGAGATTGTTGGTTTTCTTTCCATGGTGTTTTACATGACGTTCTTTCACCGGGTGGGTACAGCCCAGGTTAATGAACTGGTGGTCGCAGAAAGCTGCCGCGGCAGGGGGATCGGCTGCGACTTGATGAAGATGGCGGAACAGGAAGCCCGTAACCGGAAAATGGATGAACTGGAAGTGGGGACAGAAAAAGAGAATCTGCCGGCGCAGAAGTTCTACCGGAAATATGGTTTCGACGAGGAATATGTGCTGTTTGGGATGGAATTTGAGTAAATACTGCGCTGGATGGCTGCGGCTTGCATAAACAACCCCTTGCAGAATTGCACGTGACTGGAATAAATGGTCATACATCCGGAAAAATTAAGATTTTCTTCATTGACTCCCCGTCCTTGTTTTCCTATACTACAGTTAGGAAAACCGAAACCACTATGCGAGAGTTATCTTTCAACCCGGAATTGTGAACCAGAGGCACGCGCGTTTGCGTGCCTCTTTCTTATCCTGTTTGTCGAAAGGATTTGCCCCATGGATTATGGAATGATCGGAAAGATAGAAAAAGCAAAACGTTACGCGCAAGAGCGCACCCGCGTACATTTTGATGCTTTTACTGTTACGCTTGAAGGTGAGAATAATCCGCACACGGTGCATTTTGACCATGGCACCTGGACATGCGACTGTGATTTCTTCCAGTCACGCGGCCGGTGCAGCCACACTATGGCCATCGAGATGATCCTCGAAGGTATGCTGCCGGTCACTGAAAACGTATAATTTAGTCTAACCACCGGGCTGCCAGTCCGGCCAGAAAGAATTCTTCCACGAGATGATGATCTCATCTTTATTCTTGCGTGGGAGAATTTATTTTTAATCGCTGTTCACAGGGGGACAGCTTATGCAACGAATTTGAAAACTCCCCGTATTTTAATATTGACATAGTAATAATTATCTACTATTATGAAGTTGATACTAGAGATAAGTAATTAGTATTGTCAAGGATGGCTTTTAGATCGCCCCTTCATATTATTGAGAAAGGAACCGGCTTTGAGCGAAGTAGATAATCTGGATAAAAAGTTTCAAAAGGAATTACACGCGGGTATCACATCCCTTATCCTGCTGGCTGTACTGGATCGGGCTGATGAACCGATGTATGGATATCAGATCGCGAAAAACCTGGAAGAAGAGCAAGGCGAATCCTCG
>CAYRHB010000002.1:63894-74156 GCA_964424035.1 uncultured Leptolinea sp. | reverse complement strand
TTAATAGGACATTTTAACTTTGCCAGTTTAGGACTCTACTACTTTGCCCCTACACCAGGAAAACCGGGGAAGCCTCTTCAGCGGATTTCGATTAAAATGGGCGGGTTATGAAACGATATTTCCCGTACCTTCCTTTATTTTGCCTGCTTCTTTCGGCGTGTTCTTCTACCATGCCGGCAGACTCGAACGTTGCCCTGCAGACTTCGGTGGCAGAGCAGGTGGCTACCATGAGCATCGAACAAACGGCTGTTGCGGTTCAGGTACAGACCATGTCCGCCGCCTTCCCCACGGCAACCGCGATGCCCTCCCCGGTTGCGGAAGTCCCCACCGTGGTTGTCCCGACGGCTACATCCACTCCCGAGATCATCCCCACTCCGGCATCCGGACCGTTATCAAATCCGGATAATGACCTCTCGTCAAAGGGCTGGGGTCAGGCGCCCATAATACCCACAGTCAGTGAGCGCGCGCGTGAGATCTATCAGACCGGATTGAAAATGGGCAACGATCCGCGCCACTATTCTGTGGCGGGTGACTGCCAGTCGGTCCCCGAAGTTTTTCTGGGCATCTTTGACGGCGACCGTTACCGCCTGTCAGATGATGACGCGGCATTGCAGGAAACCATCGATAACTTCAAAGGCCAGTTCATCCGCGATGGTGTGGCGGTGCGCCAGGGTTTCGGGATCACATCAGTCCTTGATCCCAACTGGTCTGAACCGCAATTATGTCAGGCGAATGAAACGCCGCTCGAATGCGAATTCCGGGTGAACAAACCGTCCATTCTCTTCATTAATATGGGTACCAATTGGAAGAACGGGAATGCCGAAGGGTATGCCAAATATCTGCGGAAGGTGGTAGATTTTTCCATTGAGCATGGTGTAGTGCCCATTCTGTCATCCAAGATCGATAATGTGGAAGGCGACCATTCCATCAACACTGTGACAGCCGGTGTGGCACATGAATATGACCTGCCGTACTGGAACCTCTGGCTGGCTGCTGACACCCTTCCCCATCACGGGTTGGATTCGAACCGGGGAGATATCTATTTTTCGGTTGACGCCCAGTATTTGCGTGAGATCAGCGGCCTGCGTGCATTAAATGCAGTCTGGCGCGGGGTAAACCCGCAAACGGGTGCCGAATGACAGATCTGGCGGGGCGAATATCAAACCTGGAACCGACAGCAGGGCAGATCGCCCTCTTCTGGCTGGGTCAGGCCGGGTTTGTATTGAAATCCCCCGGTGGAACAGTACTCTACCTTGACGCCTACCTGAGCCATTCGGTCGAAAGGAAGTTCGGCCCGAACTGGAAGCGGTTAATGCCCGCCCCGTTGAAGCCGGAAGAGGTGGATTGTGACTGGTTCATCAGCACACATGAACATGATGATCACCTGGATGTGGATAGCATCCCGATTATCTGCAGAAATCCGCGCGTCCGGTTCGCCGGACCGCAACGGTGCGTCGAGTATTACCGTTCGATCGGGTTGCCTGATGACCGCTGGTTGGAGCTCCACCCCGGCAGGCAGGCGCAGACGGGCGACTTCTCATTGACCGCTGTCTTTGCCGACCACGGTGACCTGGCTCCGGACACGGTGGGTTTGGTGATCGAATCCGGCGGGCTGCGTATCTACCACACCGGTGATACCGCTCTGCGCCCGCAACAGATGCAGCAGGCGTTTGATCTCAATCCGCAGGTCATTCTCCCGTGCATCAATGGAGCGTATGGCAACCTGGATGCGGACAGCGCGGCGAAACTGGTTGCTCTGACCGGAGCCAGGCTGGCCATCCCGACCCATTTCTGGATGTTCGTGGAACACATGGGTGACCCGTGGCAATTCCAGAAGAATTGCGGGAGACTGGCGCCGGAAGCAAAGGTGCAATGGATGACCCAGGGGGAAGGCATTCTGCTTTCTGCAGACGATCTGTAATCCGTTGTCTGGAATGATTGGACTTACATCCGGCTTCCCAAAAATTCAGGGAAGCCGGTTCTTTGTGTAAAAGAATTTTGCACGAATTGAATATTTTCTGAATACCCCGGGAATAGACTTGTAGAAATTGGAGAACCTGCTAAAAGGAATTGATTCATTGGACAGTGGAAAATCTCCAGTATGACGGTTATAAAAAAGGGAAAACCGGACTTAATAATGGTTGAAATTAAAAAACGCTTTATGATTCTGCCATTGATCAGCCTACTCATCCTGACGGCTTGCAACATCCCTGTGATGAAGAATGCCAGCCTGGTGATTGCCCTGGCGACCTATACCGTGGAAGCCAGCAAAACCCGGATGCCAACAACCACCTCAACATCGACACCCACAGAAACAAGCACTTCCACGCCCACTCAAACTCAAACACCCACCGCAACAGCCACATTTACCGTTACCGCGACAGAAACCATTACAGCCACACCCACAGATGAAAACTGCAACCTGGCCGAATTTGTTCGCGATGTGAATTACCCGGATGGCTCGTATATCTTTGCCGGAACGGATTTTGACAAGACCTGGCGCCTGCGTAATATTGGAAGCTGCACCTGGACACCCGCTTATCGTGTGGTCTTCACATCAGGGTATCGCATGGGTTCACCGTATTCCATCTCCTTTACGGATACGGATGTCGAACCCGGTGACTCCGTTGATATCACCCTGCCTTTTACATCCCCTGAAACGACCGGTTATTACAGTGCATCTTTTATGTTGAAATCGGCAGATGGTGAAACCTTCGGCGTGGGCAGTGATGGTACAACCGCATTCTGGGTGAAGATCTATTCTGCTTCTTATGCTGACTACGTCACATCCACACCCACATCAACACCGGTGACACCTAAGCCACCCCCGCCCAGACCGCCACAGCCGAATCCCACTCCAATGCCACCACCGGTAACGGGAACGCCGCCTACTCCGGACCCCGGGACGCCGCCACCGCCACCACCTCCGCCGCCTCCCTGATTCTTCCGGTATCCGGTGCGGGCTCTAAGGTCATACCACCTGTAGTTTGTCATTATCTCCTCCTCTCATCCGGTTGAATAACGGACGACATGATCCCCCCTTCTCCCGGGGGATCATGCCATTCCGGCAGGTAACATCCCGGAGATGGAACAGAGGTGTGTATGCCCCGGGGAAAAAACCGAAGCTTTTCATTTATAATCGCTGGAATATGCGTACATTTCGATCTGATTATCCGTATCGTATTATCGGTTTGGGACTGGTTGTTCTGGGTTTGCTGGCTGCCTGTTCCCCGGTGCAGACTGTGGTTCCGGCACCAGAAACGGACCCCTCCGCTGTGGCAACTGTGGCAGCTATGCTCCTCACGGCGGAATCCGCCGGTCCCACACCGACTGTAGTCTCCGATAGTCCAACCGTGGACCCGGGTCCAACAGAGATGGCATCTCTGCTGCCTTCATCCACCCCGACGCTTGTTCCCCCGGAAGATGACCGGCTCAAGCCGGAAGACTGGCAGGATTGGCCGGTGGTGCCTGTTGTTTCCGGCCGCGCGAAGCAAATTTACGAAGCCGGTCTGGCAGCCGGTACGGATCCGTCCCGTTTCTCCAAGGTGGGGGACTGCCAGGCGATAAAAAATGTACTGCTGGGTGTGTACGACAAACCCGGTTATTCCCTGCGGGAAAATGCAGAAGCATTGGAAGAAACAATCCGGCAGTTTGCCGGTTCCTTTGATCGTGACGGTGAAGCCGTTCAGGGCGGGTATAACGCCGCATCTGTTCTGACCCCGTTGATGTCAAACCCGGATGTCTGTGAGCCGGGTGAAACCCCGTTGGAGTGTGAGACGCGCGTCCACAATCCATCCATCATGCTGATCAGCCTTGAGGTCTGGTGGGACGGCCGCAGCCCGGCGGTCTATGAGAAGAACATGCGGCAGATCATTGAATTTGCCATCGGGCGGGGCATTCTGCCCATCCTCTCCACCAAAGCCGACAATGTGGAGGGAGACCACAGCATCAACCTGGCAACCGCCCGCCTGGCATACGAATATGACCTTCCGCTCTGGAACTGGTGGCGCGCGGCGCAGGCGCTTCCCAACCGGGGATTGGACCCGAACCGCCCGGATGGTTTCCACATCAGTCAGGAACATGCCTGGCCGGAGCGCAGTTTTACCGCCCTGGAAGCGCTCGATGCCGTCTGGAAGAGTGTCAGGCCGGTGGAGATTTTACCGTCGCCAACCCCCGAACCGACCCGTGAAACGGTCGAACTGGTACAGCCGGCAGCCGGGGAACCCGCCGATCTGGCTACGCCGGTCCCCGGTGAAACTGCCCGCATCATACCGGTCGGGCCGGAATTCATATCCAATCCCTCGGGTTTAGTCCTGCTGTCATCAGTCCGACGGTCCAACGGGATCATCCTTCCGGAAGGCATATTTGTGCTTGATCCTCTCACCGGTGAGAAGGCTAGTCTGGCACTGGAGGGTTCTGACCTGCAGGCTTTTTCCAGCACCAGCCGTCAAATACTTTTCAGTCGTGGGACTGATCTTTATGCCGCCGCGCTGGATGGCACACCACCGGTCCTGCTGACCAACCGGTATTACACCCGTGGAACGCAATCCGCCGTATTCATGCCGGATGGCGGAACGGCGGTGTTCATCACGGAGCAGGGCAGCGATACCGTTCTCGTTTCTTATCCGCTGGATGGCAGTGGCGCCTGGACGCGCCTGTCACCGGCCGGTTCACACCCGCTGATGGTCTATCCCCCCGCAGATGCCTCGCGCATCTTCTGGCTTGACGGGACCTGCCCGTCAACCGGCTCCTGTTCCCCCGATGGTTTGATGGTCTCCGGACCGGACGGATCCTCCGGTGTATATCTACCCGGTGTACTGGCAGCCAGTTTCTCTCCGGGTGGGCAATGGCTGGCCTATCAACCTTCCGCCGCGGATGAGGAGGGATTGCTGACTCTGGCGTCCCTTGACCTGAAGAAGAAATGGCCGCAGGAAAACATTGGCAGCCAATTGCTGGATTTTTCCTGGTCGCCCGATGGATCGCGCCTTTCACTGCTAACCCTTGACCGCAGCGATTATTCCGGCCAATGGCTGGATGTACGCAACCTGGTCATATCAACGCAGGATATGGGAACCAAGATCCTGCCGGCTGCAGCGGGAGTCAATCCGCGCGCGGTATGGTCCTCCGATGGGGGCAGTTTGTTGCTCACAGGTACCCTGCAGACAGATACAGGGTACACTATACTGATGCGCGTCATGGATGTGCGTACAGGAGAGGTGCGCGATCTTTCCGGTCAGGCCGGTTTCCAATCCAATGATTTTATCTATACCACCCATATCACCTGGGTGCCGCCCATTCCATAAATCCATATCCCTATAGGAGATTTCTCATGAGTGAATCCATTGCAGACCTTCTGTCAACCAAAATTGCCGATAAAATATTGAAACAACCGGGCCGGGTTATTTCCATGGATGAACCGTTGATCAGCAGCGGGTTGATCGATTCATTCAGCCTGGTTGACCTGGCGATCATCGTGGAAGATGAATTTGGCGTGCGCATCGATGATTCTGAATTGAATGCGGATACCTTCGACACACTGGATGCCCTGGTAAAACTCATCGAATCACGAAAATAAGCAATTCCATCCACAGTTGGAGCAGATCACGTTTGCATAAAATAACCCCCGTTAAGCCGGGGGTTATTTGGGGAATTTTTATTTGTAATTCAGATCAAACAGACTGTACAATAAGGTAGCAGGACACCAATGGAATATTTAGAAAGGGAGGAGCACGATGGACGAAAGAAATCAACCAGTCTGCACCTTGCAAGACCTGTACGCGACCTCTGCCCCGATCTTCGCCAACGGAACGATGCACAATTTTGGATTCATTCAGTGCACTACCGGAATCAGTATGCTGTTGGTGGCTCCAAATAATGTGGACGAGGTTCGGTGCCCGCTCTGCGGAAAAATGCACCGGATGCGGGATTCCTTCATCCCGATGAGCGTGGATGAATTCGTTGCCCGCTACAAATTGATGAGTCTGGGCGATCAGGATAGCTGACCGGCGGATCTCATCAAGAGTTATGGATCATCCCGGATGATGTAAAAGGGTTTCATTAAGCACGCCCCGAATGGGTAATACGAACTTTCGCCTGATCCCCGTTTGGACATCGATCTCTACAAAATAGTACCCGATTGATACCCGAAGTTTACCCGATCGGGTACTGGATTGACGCGCCCCCATTCCATATAATCTCACCTAAAGGATTTTTGGAGGAGATAAGCTATGCGTGGAATGAGGTATACATCAGTCATCGTTGCTCTGGTATTGCTGCTGGTCACAGCAATACCCGTATTCGCTGCAGGGCCTGATCCATCAGGTGCTGCCACAGCGGAAGCCAATCCAACCGCGGCAGTCAACTTTTCGTGGACGCTCATCGCGGGTTTCCTGGTCTTCTTTATGCAGGCCGGGTTTGCCATGGTTGAAGCGGGTCTCTCCCGCGCCAAGAATACCGTGGCCGTGCTCACCAAGAACCTGATGGACGGCCTGATCGGCGGTCTGGCGTTCTGGGCGTTCGGTTTTGCCTTCATGTTTGGCGGATCCGCATTTTCATCCGGTCTGGATATTGGCAATCCGTTCATTGGGCTGTCGGGGTTCATGCTTGGGGGTGATGCCTATGATGTAACCACGATGGAACTGTGGTTCTTCCAGATGGTCTTCGCGGCCACAGCCGCCACCATTGTTTCCGGCGCGGTGGCAGAACGTACCAAAACGACGGCTTACCTGGCGTACAGTTTCCTGATCTCTGCCATTGTGTACCCCATCTACGGTCACTGGGTGTGGGGCGGCGGCTGGTTGTCCACCCTGCCATTCGGTGTAGGCGCCCGTGATTTCGCCGGTTCCGGTGTGGTGCATGCCGTGGGCGGTTTTGTGGGATTGGCCGGTGCCATCCTTGTCGGTCCCCGTCTGGGCAAGTTTGATAAAAACGGCAAACCGCGTTTTATTTCGGGTCACAGCATGTCGCTGGTTGCCCTTGGGACGTTCATCCTGTTCTTTGGATGGTTCGGTTTCAATCCCGGTTCCACCCTGGCAGCCACCGATCTGCGCATCTCGGTCATCGCGGTCAATACATTCCTGGCTGGCGCGGCCGGCGCGGTTATCGGTGTGTACTACAGTTTGATGAAGACCGGCAAGATCGATCTTTCCCTGGCCTGTAACGGCGGCCTGGCCGGTCTGGTTGGAATCACCGCCCCCTGTGCGTATGTGACTCCGCTTTCCGCTGTGATCATCGGTGTCATTGCCGCCTTCGTCATGATCTGGGCTCTGGGCTTTGTTGAAAAGACCCTTAAAGTGGACGATGTGGTGGGTGCTGTTTCGGTTCACGGTTTTTCAGGCCTGTGGGGCCTCATCGCCGTCGGTATCTTTGCTGATGGCACGTACGGTGGTGTGAGTGGTTTGATCGTGGGTGAGACCGGACAGATCATCGCCCAATTGATCGACGCGGCCGTGGTGCTGGTATGGAGCCTTGGGCTCGGGTTTGTGGTCTTTGGTCTGTTGAAGGCAACCATGGGATTACGCGCTTCGAAGGAAGAGGAAATCAGCGGTCTGGATATTCCGGAGCATGGAACGGAAGCCTATCCTGCCGATACACTTCCTGCGGAATTGCTCTAAATTCTGGCTTTTTGAACAACTCTGCTGCCGGTGTTCGTATGACCGGCAGCAGAGAAAAAATTTTTCAAGAGAAAGGGAAAATACGATGTCACAAGAAGTTATCATGGCTATTGGAGCGTTTTGTGTGTTTTTCACCATGTGGGTGGTTTTGCCGACAATCATCAAGAAAAAGAAATCGGATGAAGAAGAATAATTGATATTGTAGGAAGTGATGCACGAGTATTGCCTGGCAACAATGTAGCAACACGATATATTGAACTGGTTCATTTTGGAAATGACCCAACTATAAATTTGAATATTACCCATTGGCTTCGGGTGTAGAGGGGGGAGGAACGGTCAAGAGGTCAGGTGGTTTTCTCTTTAATATTTCTCCTTTCCCTGCCTGACCTCTAAAACCGGCTTCACGGTGGTTCAATGCCCGCAACAGGAAACGCTTTCAGACGTATATAGTGTTATCCTGTAATTATGCGAACCATAACCAGCGAACGCATCCCGATCAAAATCTGGGCAGCTGATATTGACCCGGCTGCCCTGCAGCAGGCTCGCAATCTGGCGAATCTGCCGTTCGCATTTAAGTGGATCGCGGTGATGCCTGACGCGCATACCGGCTATGGCATTCCCATCGGCGGCGTACTGGCCTCGCAAGACATGATCATCCCCAACGCCGTGGGGGTGGATATCGGCTGCGGTATGGCGGCTGTACGGACGGACCTGCAGAAAATCAGCACCGCAGCATTGCAGGATATTATGGCCTGCATCCGGTCGGATGTGCCGGTCGGTTTCAAGCATCACCCTGATCCGCAACCCTGGGATGGATTCAACCGGGCGCCGGATATTCCCATTATTCAAGAAGAGCTGTATTCCGCGCGTCACCAGCTTGGAACGCTGGGCGGCGGCAATCATTTCATTGAGATCCAGCAGGGCGATGACGGTTTTATCTGGTTGATGGTCCACTCCGGCAGCCGGAATTTCGGATTGAAAGCTGCCAGTGAATATCACCGTCTGGCAAAAGCCTGGTGTGCCGGAAGCAAATTCACCCTGTCCGACCCGGACCTTTCCTATCTTCCGGCAGACTCACCGCAGGGACGCGAGTATCTGACAGCCATGAATTACTGCCTGGATTTTGCACGCGCCAACCGCGCGTTGATGGTGGAGCGTTGCATGCAGGCCATCACAGCTGTCACCGGTGGGGTGGGGACATATGAAGTGAATATCCATCACAATTACGCGGCGTTGGAATCTCATTTGGGGCATGAGGTCCTGGTGCACCGGAAAGGCGCGACCTCGGCATTCAAGGGACAGGCGGGGATCATACCCGGATCAATGGGTGCGTATAGTTTTATAACAGAAGGGATGGGAAATGAAGAAAGCTTTAAATCTTCATCCCACGGGGCAGGCCGCCGTATGGGTCGCAAAGAGGCCATCCGAAAACTGGACCTGGAGCGGGAACAGCAAAAGATGAAAGGCATCATCCACGGGATGCGTTCGAAACGAGAACTGGAAGAAGCTCCCGGCGCCTACAAGGATATTGATGAGGTTATGTCCCAACAGCAGGACCTCGTGAAGATCGTCACACGGCTCAAACCGCTGGCGGTCATCAAAGGTTGACCAGGGAAGTTTTACTCACTGCCTTCCGGCAGGCGAGGGGAGGAAATATGAACAAGAAAAGAAACGACTTTTTATTCTGGGCGCCCAGAGTTCTGGGGATTTTAATGATCCTCTTCCTGGCATTGTTTTCATTGGATGTGATCGGCATGTCAGATGATCCTTTACAGGTAGCGCTTGGAATGCTGATACATAACATTCCGTCATTTATTCTGATCGCCCTTCTTCTGGTAAGCTGGAAATGGGAACTGGTTGGCGGCATCATCTACCCGCTGCTCGGACTGGCTTATATATTGACCAGCCGTGGGCAGCACTGGTCGTCATACCTGTTGATTGCCGGACCGCTGGTTTTGATTGGCATCTTGTTCCTGCTCAATTGGAAGTCGAATCGAAATACGATCAAACCAGCCGGGTAAAAAAGTCATCTCAGAATGGCGGGGATCGCATGATTGATACCCCGAACCCCCGGTCTCTTTCAAGAAACCTGGAAGGTTTTATATTTAATTTATTCTAACCGTTTGGTGTTCGGTTTATTCTATTAAAAGGATTCGTAGGCTTAAACCGCCCGGTTTTACTTCCTGTATTCAGGCATGGTGGGATATCTTTAGTGCGGGTTTGTGTTTAAGAGTCAATTTATCGAAAAAGAGGGAAATATGAGATCAAATCTGGAAGAATACAAGGGAAAGAAAGTATTTATTGCCCGGTATGATCACCTGTCTTCTGACGGGGTTAAGACAGAAATCGAAGAAGTGAAAGAGTATATGGCAACTATATCGGAGGGTTCTGCAAGGGTGCTTGTTGACACAACCGGGACGTTAATTTCTCCGGAAGTCCTGAACCAGTTCAAGCAGATTTCCTCTCAGGCTTCTCAAAAAATTTCCACAAAGACAGCCATTCTGGGGATGAGTGGCCCGCGGAAAACATTTTTAGATATTGTCAGCAAGTTCTCAAAGAACAAAACGATTGCATTTGATACGAAAGATGAGGCTATGGAATGGCTGGTATCTTAAGAGAGGGATTGTTGGTGTGAGAAAAGTGGACATT
>CAYRHB010000002.1:40893-63884 GCA_964424035.1 uncultured Leptolinea sp. | reverse complement strand
CCATATAAGTAAATGAAGCTTGAGCGAATGCGAACTGGCAAAAAGCAAATTTACCCCGATTGCGTAACCTGCCAGGGAAAAACTTCTCATTCATCATTTTTCCCTGGTTGACCATGGAAATAACGCTCTCTTTACATTTTCGACCCATTGCATTCATTGAAATTTGCTACTATTAGAGGTGCAGGTTCATGTGCCGGAGGAATACTCGAAAAAACGGTAGACTTCATTTCCTGCCGATCCAATAAAGTTTTTATCTGTGTTGATGGATTAAAGGAAGATCAAAATGCGACGGATCGTAGTCTCGCTGATCATCCCAATACTTTGCCTGGGGCTTATGGGGCTGAACGAGGCGCCTGAAAAGCCTGTTATTCTGGTGGGGGTATATAACAATCCACCCAAAATAATCCTGGGTTCCGGCGACGGTGTGACAGGTTTCTGGCCGGACCTTCTGACGGGAATAGCCCGTGAAGAAGGCTGGCAGTTGATCTGGGTGCGGGGAACCTGGCAGGAATGTCTTGACCGCCTGCAAAACAATGAGATTGACATCCTGCCGGATGTGGGCTGGTCGGCGGATCGGGCGGCGTTATTTACATTTAATAATGAGTCGGTTCTCACAAGCTGGTCCAGGGTTTATACGCATGAAGGGGAGAAGATCGAAACCATCCTGGATCTGAATGAAAAACGGGTCGGTGGACTGGCAGGCAGCATAAACTATGATGGACCGGAGGGGATCAAGAACCTCGCGGAGAGGTTTGGTGTCACCATCCAGTATGTGAATTTTAATGATTATGATTCCCTTTTCGAAGCCATTAAAGACCATGTTATCGATGCCGGTGTATCCAATAAGGATTTCGGCGATTACAACGAAAAACAGTATGGACTTATCCGTACACCCATCCTTATCCAACCATCCCAGATCTACTTCGCCTTTCCGAGAGATTCCATTCAAACCCCGGAACTGGTCCGGGTAATAGATGTTCACCTCAAAATGCTTAAATCCGATCCGGAATCGGAGTATTACAATCTGTTGGATAGCTATCTTGGAGAAAGACCGGCAACGATCATCCCGGCATGGGTTTCCACGGCATTCCCCATAGCGGGTGGTTTGATTGTTTTTCTCATCGGGACGGTGATACTGTTCCAGTCTCAACTCCACAGACAGACGGAACGGTTGCGTACCAGTGAATCACGCTACCGGGCATTGATGGAAAACAATCCGGACCTGATCCTGCGGATGAACATACATGGTGATATTCTTGATTGCCATACAAAGAATTTGGAAAACATACCCATAGCGCCGGATGCAATGATCGGACGCAACGTAAAAGATCTTTTTCCCGGAGAGCAATCCGAATTCACCCTTGATAATTTGAAAACCGCTGTGGAATCGGGGAATGTGCTGGTAAAAGAATTCCAGATCATGAGGAACGGGTCAAACCGTGACATGGAAGTCCGGTATGCAACCAGCGGATCAACAGAAATCATTGCCTTCATCCGTGACATAACGGAACGAAAACAGGCTGAGAGAGATTTAAGGGAAAGTGAAACGCGTTACGAGACTCTGGCACGAGTTTCACCGGTCGGTATCTTCAGGACAGATATTAACGGGTCCACCAATTATGTTAATCCCACTTGGAGCCTGATATCCGGCCTTCCGGCAGGGGAGGCGATGGGCGACGGCTGGCTGAAAGCGGTCCATCCGGATGATCGCCTGCCGGTACAGGAAAACTGGGAAAAGACAGCCGCCAAAGGAAAGAAGTCCATTGCCGATTACCGTTTCGTCAGGCCTGACGGGTCAATTGCATATGTCATCGGGCAGGCTGTACCGGAAGTCAACGCGGATAACGAGGTGGTCGGGTATATCGGAACGGTCACCGATATCACAGAACGAAAACAGGCTGATCTGGAATTACGCCGGTCGCAGGAAGCGGAACGGATGGCGGTGGATATCAAGGAAATCATCCAGGCTGCCAATCAGACCCTCACCGGATCGCTTGATCTGAATGTCGTCATGAACACATTGCTGGATTATTTGAATCAGATCGTTCCGTTCGACCGGGCAAGGGTGTTGATCCTCGAAGATGGAAAGAGACCGGTTGTTTGCCAATCGCGCGGTTATCCACAGGAGGTCGATTCAGCCCTGGATTTGAGTGGCCTGAATACCATTGTAAATAATCCACTTTTTGAACCGATTTTTAGCGAAAAAAAGACTGTTATTGTTGACGACACTCAAAACTACCCGGATTGGGAAAAGTATGCCGGCAAACAATATGGCCGCAGCTGGATGGGTATTCCGCTGGTAGCCGGTGGACAGGTTCTGGGTATGTTCACACTCGAAAAAGATGAACCGGCTTTTTATGCCTTTGAATACCAGGGGCTGGCCGAAAGCCTTTCCGCACAGGCAGCGGTGGCGATCCAGAATGCCACCCTGCACGAACGCCTGGTCCGGCACGCAGAAGAACTGGAAGTCCGGGTGGCAGAGCGTACCACCGAATTGGCCAGACGGATTGTAGAAGTCGAAGACCTGAACCGGTCGACACAAGAATTGAACCAGAATTTGCAGAACGCCCTTGAAAAAGCGGAGAGCGCAGACCGCCTGAAATCCGCATTTCTGGCTACCATGTCGCACGAACTGCGCACTCCCCTCAACTCGATCATCGGATTCACCGGCATCCTTCTGCAGAAGATGGTTGGCCCATTAAGTGAGGAACAGGAAAAACAGCTATCCATGGTGCAGGGCAGCGCCCGGCACCTGCTGGATTTGATCAATGATGTGCTGGATATTTCCAAGATCGAGGCAAACCAGATCAAACTGGTGGAAGAGACGTTTGACGCAGTGGAATGCATTAAAAAGAGCATGGAAAAGATTCGTCCAATGGCAGACCGGAAGAATCTTGAGTTGATCCAGGATTTTGATCCACCGGTTGCCGTGATCACCAGCGATCACCGGCGGGTTGAACAAATTTTGCTTAACCTGCTCAATAATGCGGTCAAGTTTACCGATAATGGGCATGTGCGGGTAAAGAGCCGGATTAATACCGGATGCCTTGTGATTCAAGTTTCAGATACTGGGATCGGTATAAAGCCGGAAGACCTGGATTCGTTGTTCCAACCTTTCCGACAACTGGATTCCGGTTTAACCCGTCAGTATGAAGGTACAGGCCTGGGATTATCCATTTGCAAGCGGTTGGTTGATGTTCTGGGGGGAGTGATCCATGTGGAAAGCAATCCGGGTGAAGGCAGCACATTTATTGTTGAATTGTCAGTTGAAAAGGAATGAGCGATGAAGAGTTTCAATGTGTTGGTGATAGAAGACAACGAACAAAACCTGTACCTGGTTACGTTCATTCTTGAAAGGAATGGTTATCAGGTCATCCAGGCGCGAAATGGCGGGGAGGGTGTGACCAAAGCAGTGCAGAATGAGCCTGATCTGATCCTGCTCGATATACAATTACCAGTAATGGACGGTTATGCGGTAGCCCGTGAGATCCGCAAGAAACCGGGTCTTGAAACGACTCCGATAATCGCAGTGACATCGTATGCCATGCCGGGAGACCGGGAACAGGCCATGGCAGCCGGATGCAGCGGTTACATTGAAAAACCCATTGACCCCGAAACCTTTATGCTGCAGGTTGAGCGTTATTTTCCGGCCTGAGGACAGGATGATCCATGAAAACAATATTGATCGTTGAAGACAATCCGCAAAATCTCTATATGTTGGAGATCCTCCTTCAATCCAATGGTTATGGCGTGAGTAAAGCTGCCAATGGGAAAGAAGGCCTGGACAAAGCCCTTTCAAACCCGCCGGATCTGGTGATCTCCGACATTTTGATGCCAACCATGGATGGATTCAACCTGTGCCGCGCCTGGAAAACCAGCGATGCCCTAAAACACATCCCCTTTATTTTCTACACCGCGACATATACCGATGAAAAGGATGAATCTTTTGCCCTGAGCCTGGGAGCGGACAAGTTTCTGGTAAAACCCATGGACCCGGACGATCTGCTTAAAGCCCTGGATGAAGTTTTTTCTTCCACAAGAATGGCGGGTTCGGAAACAGAAATTGTGCCGAACAGATCAGCGGATGAATATTACAAAACGTATAGCGAGACACTGGTTCGCAAGCTGGAAGAAAAAATGCTTCAGCTTGAACGGGCCAATAAGTTGCTGGCTGCCCTGTACCAGGCCAGTTGTGAATTAACCACGGTCAAACCATCCGACGATATGATAAAGAATGTGCTGAATACGATCATAGAAACGGCGGGATACCAGCAGGCCAACTATTTCAATTATGACCCGGTTTCAAAACTGCTTGAATTGAGTTCATGCGCCGGTTTTTCTTCCGAAACAGAAACCACATATAAAGACCGACTGAATTTCAGGCTGGGGGAAGAGAAAGGATTGGTCGGGATATCCGCTAAAACCGGTGAGGTGATCAACATCGGTGATACGACAGCCGATCCCCGCTGGATCACCATGGATGCATCCATAAAATCTGCCCTCTTCATTCCCGTCTTTTTTGAGAACAACCTGCTGGGCGTGGCTGCCCTTTGCAGCAAAGATAAAAACGCTTTCAATGAGCATGATGAGCAGGATATATCCGCTTTATCGAACAGCCTGGCTATTGCCATTGAAAACAAACGCAACCAGGAACATGTGGAAAAGCAACTCCGGCGGCTCGAAGCCATCCATAGTATTGATATGGCCATCAACGCGAACATGGACCTTCGCGAGACACTCACCTCCATATTGAAGCTGATCATGGAACAGCTGGAAGTGGATGCTGCGGATGTCATCCTGTTCAACCGGTTTTCGCTGGGTTTTGAATATGCCTGTGGAAGTGGATTCATCTCCCGGTCTGTGGATCCGGGGGAATTAAGACACCGCATCGCACTGGCTGAAAGAGCCATCCTGGAACGGCGTCTAATCCATATCAGCTCTTCGACAGACACTGACCTTCCGGATGGTTTCCTTTCCATGTGGAGGAAGGAAGGATTCAAAAATTACTGGGGCATCCCGCTTCTGGCGCGGGCAGAGGTAAAAGGTGTGCTGGAAGTATTCTGCCGGGATCCTTTTTCCCCTGATGCAGAGTGGATGGCATATCTTGAAACCCTGGCCGGGCAGGTATCGATCGCGATCGATAGTTCTGAAATGGTGGAAGGCCTCCAGAAAACGAATATTGACCTGCGAATCGCCTATGACGCCACCATTGAAGGCTGGTCGCGCGCGCTCGATCTGCGTGACAATGAAACGGAAGACCATACCCTGCGCGTGGTGGATATGACCCTCAAACTGGCAGAAGCCATGGGTATCAAGAATGAAGATCTCATCCATATAAAACGCGGCGCATTGTTGCATGACATTGGGAAAGTGGGTGTACCTGACCAGATCCTCCGTAAACCCGGTCCATTGACTGAAGATGAATGGATAATCATGCGCAAGCACCCGCAGTTCGCGTATGAAATGCTTTCTCCCATTGGCTACCTGCACCGCGCGTTGGATATTCCAAGTTGCCATCATGAGAAATGGGATGGATCCGGTTATCCGCGCGGCCTTCGCGGCGAACAGATCCCCTTCGCCGCGCGGTTGTTTGCCATAGTGGATGTGTGGGACGCCCTGCGGTCAGACCGTCCCTACCGGAAAGCCTGGCCGGACGATAAAGTCCTTGACTACCTGCGGGCAGAGTCGGGCCGCCATTTTGACCCGAAAGTTGTTGATGCGTTCATGGCACTGCTTGTCAGAGAGGACAACCGGTAGAATAACGTTCAGCTCCCGGATAAATGCGTGTACAGAATCCTCAATCCAATGAAGATCAGCAGCATCCCGCCCAGGGCTTCCATACGTTTGCCGAATTTTGCGCCCATCAGGTGACCGGAAAATCCGCCAACCAGTGAAAGAAAAAGAGTCACCACTCCGATCATGGCGGATGCTGTCCAGATATTGACTTGAAGCATGGCCAGGGACAACCCAACTGCCAGGGCATCAATGCTGGTGGCTACACAAAGCACAAGCAAGGTCCGCCCGTGAGTAATATCCTCACATCGACAGCTGTCTTCCGGTGAGAACCCGGCTTGAATCATTCGTCCACCGACCCATCCGAGTAGGATGAACGCGATCCAATGGTCCAGTGCGCTGATCAAATTCGCTATGGTTGAACCGGCCAGCCAGCCGAGAATGGCCATCAGCCCCTGGAAAATCCCGAAATGCAGAGCCATGCGTGAGACCCGCCGCCAGGAAGGTTCGTTGTTCTGTGAAGGGCTGGTCCCAACCCCCAGGGAGACGGCAAATGCATCCATGGCCAGCCCAATTGAAATAAATATGGTTGACGCGATATCCAATAGATTAAATCCTCCAGTAATATAAACGCAACAATTTTACTTTATAGAACGACCTTACAACCATTTTATTCCCTTCATATAATCTGACAGCCCGGCTTTTCTCAATAATTGCCGGATTTTTGTCTTTATTTTTTCTTAATCAAATTTCATAAACTCCACCTAA
This sequence comes from uncultured Leptolinea sp., assembly GCA_964424035.1. Lineage (GTDB taxonomy): Bacteria > Chloroflexota > Anaerolineae > Anaerolineales > Anaerolineaceae > Leptolinea. Next base: position 57,383 of record CAYRHB010000002.1, on the reverse strand, counting down.
AAATTTTATATCAGAGAGATAACATCCCATCTAGCAATCTAGAAATCCGGAAATCTCCGGGATGGCATATTAGAGAGTTCTTGGAATGGAAATTCAATCTGAGTTTACCAATACGACAATCATCGAATCATGTACGAATGTTTCCCCCCGTAAAGCCTGGCACAATTGGTTAATCGGAAACCCGTTATTAACGGCGGATGCACCCAATCAAACCATCGGAAAATTGATAGGCCTTGCGGTTTTCGCGTCTGATGCACTTTCATCCACAGCTTATGCCTCCCAGGAGATCCTGATCATTCTGGCATATGTGGGAACACAGGCACTGGGTTATGTTTTTCCTATCTCCCTGGGAATTGTAACCCTGATGGCAATTGTTTCCATTTCATATGAGCAAACGATCCATGCTTACCCGGGCGGAGGTGGAGCCTACATAGTAGCACGGGATAATCTGGGGGAGCTACCCGCTCAAACAGCCGGAGCGGCATTGCTCACCGATTACATTCTCACAGTGGCGGTTTCCATCTCATCTGGAGTAGCTCAAATTACTTCGGCTTTTCCTGAAATGTACCGCTATCGTGTAGAACTTGGTGTTTTGATGGTACTCCTCATCATGCTCATCAATCTCAGGGGTGTCAAAGAATCGGGGGTGGCATTTGCCATCCCGACGTATTTCTTTGTCGGTACCATGTTTATCACAGTGGGGTATGGTTTCCTCCGGTATTTAACCGGATCTCTTGGCGTTGTCAATAACCCTCCGGCGATTACTGAAAATCTAGTCGCATCTGCGATAACCCCGTTCCTGCTTCTTCATGCATTTTCAAGCGGTACAGCGGCTTTGACCGGTATTGAGGCAATATCCAATGGTATTACAGCCTTCAAGGAACCACGCAGCAAGAATGCGGGGATTACATTGATCTGGATGTCTGTTATTCTGGCTACCCTGTTTCTGGGCATCTCCTTCCTGGCTGGACCCATCCACGCGGTTCCTTCGGAAGAAGAGACAGTGATCTCGCAACTCGGACGTACAATTTTTGGCGGTCAGGGTGTAATGTATCTGGCCTTGATCTCCGGTACGGCGGTGATCTTGATAATGGCAGCCAATACAGCTTTTGCTGATTTTCCGCGGTTATCGGCTCTCCATGCCGGAGATGGATTTCTTCCCCGGCAAATGACATTTAAAGGAAGCCGGTTGGTATTTTCACGGGGAATCATTACCCTTGCGATTATTTCATCCCTGTTGATCATTATTTTCGAGGCTAGTGTGACCCGTCTCATCCCGCTTTACGCAATTGGTGTTTTTCTGTCGTTTACCCTGTCTCAAGCTGGAATGGCCCGCCGTTGGTGGAAATCAGGGCATCTAAAGAAAGATGAAGAAATTGTTGAACCGGGCTCGGTGGTCAGATACGATAAAAAATGGTCAATAAAGATGTTCATCAATGGATTTGGCGCGGTTTGCACTGCCGTTGTTATGATCGTCTTTGCTGTTACGAAATTCCATGATGGCGCCTGGATCATAATTCTTCTGGTACCCGTACTGGTGGCTGGATTCTTTTCTATCCACCATCATTATAAAAATCTCGCCCGCAAACTCTCATTGGAAAATTTCACATCCATATCCATAAGACGGCACCGGGTTGTTGTGTTGATAGCCGGTGTACACCGTGGATCACTGGCCGCTCTCGCATACGCCCGTTCACTTTCAGATGATGTTACCTGTGTTCACGTTTCAGTTGATCCCGTAGAATCTCAGAAAGTTCGGACCAAATGGGAAATGTATGGAGACGGAACGCGATTGGTTATCCTGGACTCCCCTTACCGGTTATTGGTTGAACCGGTGATGGACTATATCAGCAATTTACTGGCTCTCCGGCAGCGAAATGAGATTCTTACTGTGGTTGTTCCCCAGTTTGTGCCCCGACACTGGTGGGAAAATTTCCTTCACAATCAGACAGCTTTGATGTTGCGGTTCGGTTTTCTATTCAAACCCGGGCTGGTGATTATTGAGGTGCCTTATCAGGTTTAAATGTATTTGAAATTTCCGTATTGCGCCCCTATGAATGCCCTGAACAAGGTCACCGATAGGGAATTTAATAGGGGGTAAATCCACGCTCAAGATTATATATTTTGAACGATATCTTTATATTTTCTTTATTTTTTTTCTGTTTCCTCACATATATTTTTTATATATTTCCGATAGGATGTAAAGTTGAGATCATTGCGATACACAAATGTGTATCGTTTGTTGAAATAGGATTATTATTATGGAAATAGAAACATATCCGGCAGACGATTACATCCGGGAAGCCTGCTCAAATACAAAACCGCAGAAATCCCTGCGTAACTGGCTGATCGGGAATCCGCTGCAAACCGCCGATGCCCCCAATCAGACGATCGGAAAGTTGATTGGTCTGGCTGTTTTCGCTTCAGACGCGCTGTCATCCACCGCGTATGCCTCCCAGGAGATCTTGATCATCCTGGCGTATGCCGGTACGCAGGCTCTGGGATATGTTTTCCCTATTTCCCTGGCGATCGTTACCCTGATGGCCATTGTAACCATTTCCTATGAGCAGACCGTGCATGCCTATCCGGGTGGTGGCGGCGCCTACATTGTGGCACGCGATAACCTGGGTGAGTTCCCGGCACAGATCGCCGGAGCGGCTTTGTTGACCGACTATGTGTTGACGGTCGCCGTTTCTGTGTCTTCCGGTGTCGCGCAGATCACATCCGCTTTCCCGAATTTGTATACCTATCGGGTTGAGCTGGCAGTGGTCATGGTGCTGTTTGTCATGCTGATCAACCTGCGTGGTGTCAAGGAATCGGGTATGGCTTTTGCCATTCCCACGTATTTCTTTGTTGCCACCATGTTCATCACCGTGGGGACGGGGTTCTTCCGGTATTTCACCGGTTCCCTTGGGACCGTCGTCAATCCGCCGGTCTTCCATACCGAAGGATTGGTATCAGCGATTACCCCCTTCCTGCTGCTCCATGCGTTTTCCAGCGGAACCGCAGCCCTGACGGGTATTGAAGCCATTTCCAATGGCATCACGGCATTCAAAGAACCACGCAGCCGTAATGCCGGTATCACCCTGGTCTGGATGGCCGGAATTCTGGCGTCCCTGTTCCTGGGGATTTCCTTCCTGGTCGGGCCGATCCACGCGGTTCCTTCTGAAGCGGAAACGGTTATTTCGCAGCTTGGACGCACCGTTTTCGGAGGACAGGGTTTCATGTACCTGGCGCTTATCGCCGGAACAGCTGTCATCCTGATCATGGCCGCCAACACCGCTTTTGCTGATTTTCCCCGCCTTTCCGCCTTGCAGGCCGGTGACGGATACCTACCGCGGCAGATGACCTTCCGCGGCAGCCGCCTTGTATATTCACGCGGAATTATCACCCTGGCAGCCGTGTCATCTTTTTTGATCATCATTTTCCAGGCCAGTGTGACCCGCCTCATTCCACTTTATGCGATTGGCGTGTTCCTGTCATTTACTCTGTCGCAAACAGGGATGGCGCGTCGCTGGTGGAAATCCGGCCATCTGGCCAAGGATGAACAAATCGAAGAGGCTGGATCTATTGTCAAGTATGACAGTCAATGGATCTTCAAGTTGTGTGTCAACGGTTTTGGCGCGATCCTCACGCTGATCGTGATGTTCGTATTTGCCATTACAAAGTTTAAAGATGGTGCCTGGGTTATCGTTATTTTGATCCCGGTGATCGTCTTTATCTTCTATTCGATTCACAAACACTATAAAAAAGTAGCGGACAAACTATCCCTGCAAAATTATTCCTCCTTGAACATCAACCGGCACAGGGTCATTGTGCTGATCGCCGGTGTTCATCGCGGATCATTGGCCGCGCTGACCTATGCCCGGACTTTAACGGAAGATGTGACCTCCATCCATGTATCCATTGACCCGGTGGAATCCCAGAAGGTCAGGGAAAAATGGGAGATCTACGGGCAGGGTACGCGCCTGGTCATTCTGGAATCGCCATACCGCTTACTGGTTGAACCGGTCATGGAATATGTGAGCCATATCCTTTCCATCCGACAGCCAAATGAGATCGTTACGGTTGTGGTGCCACAGTTCATTCCGCATAACTGGTGGGAGAACCTGCTGCACAATCAGACAGCCCTCATGTTGCGGTTTGGTTTCCTGTTCAAACCCGGATTGGTGATTATAGAAGTTCCGTACCAGGTATAGAATCTCAAATACAGACAAATAAGTCCGGTCTTTTGACCGGTCTTATTTATTTCAGCGTGGGCGAATCAATTGAAATGATCTGTCAGTCATTTCAATGCTATTTCCATTCGTCCGGCAAGTCACGTCCGGCTGCCAGCAGCAGTGCCTGGTGGTCGCCAATGGATGCCGCGTATTCCTGTTCACGGCATTTTTCGTAGAAGGAAAGTGCTGTTTCCAATTCCTGCTCATCCCCGGTGTCATAATACCGGTGAGCGTGGATACGGGCAAGCAAGTGCCAGCCATACACATTCTGGTTTACCTTCGCTCCCTGGGCTTCTTCCTGCACGGTCATTGAATCGAGGATGTATTGTAGAGCTGTTCGGGCATTCTTCCGGTCGGTGTCGGAATATTTCGCCTTATCTTTGAACACATCATTGGGCACAAATTCCTTCATCGTGGCTGTCTGGTAGCCGTAATAGGTCAGGTTGTAAATCCCCAGGTCTTCGGGCAGGGGGACCGGCACTCCATCAGGGAATAGGATTGGTTTCCCATCGGCTCCCAGAACCGGACCTGCGGGGGAAGTAGTTTCGGTTGGTACCGGCGTGGCGGGTTCTTCGACAGTTGCCATAGATTTTACCGGTTGGAGTGTTGCCTGCACAGGCTCAGATTTTGGTGGTGGGGCGGGTTCCGCTGGTTCGCCGCCACATCCGGTCAACAGGGAAACCATAAGTACAACAAACAGCAGATGGAATACCAATCTTCTCATTCTTGATTCCTCCCGATATTGACATCTTGATTTTGGATAAACATTCGCATCAGCTTTTCAGCCAGATCAACTGCTGTAAAATCCGGATACGCAGAGGGGACAAACGATATGAAGTAACAGGCGTCCTTCCGGACAGCAACAATTTCAGCCGTCCATTCGTCCAACCAGTAGAAACAGCCCGTATCCCAAAGGGGTGATTCCAACCAGACCAGACTACCCGGAACGGCTGCCGTCCGGTAATCCTCGAGTTTTTCCAATCCCCCATATCTATGCGCCCTGAATTCGATTTGAACGGTAGCTGTAAATACATTCCAGAAGATTCCCGCGGGTTCGCCACCCTCCGGATCGTCATATTCAGGAAGAAGGTATTGATAATCCGCGTAACCGGTCAGATCAGCGAGCTCGCTGGTGGTGACCACGTCGGAAATACTCCAACTCTCCGGAATTGATAATTTCTGGATGGTGGGGGTGGAGATTGGAGGTTGTGTGGGAGTCGTTGTTTCCTGGGGCGGCAACAACGTAGAGGTGCTGCTGTGGGATGCACATCCCGTGGCTACCACACAGATAACTAGGATTGGGATTGATATCCGTGCCAGAATCTTGAACGCCATTCCCTTGTGGTCTCCCCCGAAGGTTGAGAATCAGAAGATGGCTCCTAGTTGGGTCCCGGTTTCCATCTGTTCATCCATAATACAGGAAAGTAAATCGGCAGGCAATGGGATTATTTTAATCCGCGAGAGTTTATACCATGGATGCGAACAGGGAAGCACACTGAACCTTGTGCTTCCCTGTTCTTGAGAAAGTCATACCGTTCCAAGGAGAGGAAAAGAAGGATGCTTAGATGCCTTTAGCCATGTGATAGTACAGGTCGTTCCATTTCAGTTGCTGCTTGAACTGGTTTAGATCCAGCGAATTGTCGATACTCACATATTCAATGCCCGCCATTTCAGCAAAATCACGCAGGTAGTCCTGGGTGAGGGCAAAGCTGAAGCTGGTGTGGTGCGCGCCTCCGGCATAGATCCAGGCGGCGGCCGCACGTTTCAGATCTGGCTGCGGAGTCCACAATGCGCGGGCAACCGGCAGTTTGGGCAGCGGCTGTTCGGTGGGAACCACATCCACCTGGTTTACGATCAGGCGGAAGCGGTCGCCAAGGTCAACAAGCGATGCCGCCACAGCCGGACCGGTGTTTGAATCAAAGATCAGGCGGGCCGGGTCATTCTTGCCGCCAATGGATAGCGGCAGCACTTCCAGTTTGGGTTTGTTGGACGCGATCGATGGGCAGACCTCCAACATGTGCGCGCCAAGTACCTTGTCGCCTTTGGGGCTGAAGTGGTATGTGTAATCTTCCATGAAACTGGTGCCACCTTTCAAGCCGGCATTCATCACTTTCATGGTACGTACCAGGGCGGCGGTTTTCCAGTCGCCCTCAGCGCCGAAACCGTAACCGTCCGCCATCAAACGCTGGCAGGCCAGCCCCGGGAGCTGGGCCATTCCGTGCAGATCTTCGAAGGTGGTTGTGAAGGCGGTAAATCCACCGGCTTCGAGGAAACGGCGCATACCAATTTCCAGACGGGCGCCTTCACGCAGAGAAAAATGCTTTTCCTTGCCAGGCAACAAATTCGGTGTCACATCATAGGTGTCCAGGTAGATTTTAACCAGGTCATCAATGTCTTTATCGCCGACCTCGTTGACCATTTTGACCAGATCACCGATTCCGTATCCGTACACATCGTATCCAAATTTGATCTGGGCGGAAACTTTGTTACCTTCTGTGACAGCCACTTCCCGCATATTATCGCCAAAGCGAGCCAGTTTGCCGTTTTGAGAATCAGCCATACCGCAGGCGGCCCGGCACCAGATTCCAATATCTTTTTGTACAGCCTCGTCTTTCCAGTGGCCTACGACGACCTTCCGGTCAAGCCGCAGACGGGTGCCAATGAACCCGTATTCCCGGTCACCATGGGCAGACTGGTGCAGGTTCATGTAATCCATATCAATATCCGCCCAGGGGATTTCACGGTAATACTGGGTATGCAGGTGTGCCAGCGGTTTATTCAGGTTTTTCAACCCGTTGATCCACATCTTGGCGGGTGAAAATGTATGCATCCAGGTGACCAGGCCAACACAGGCATCAGCCGAGTTGGCTTCCCGGCACAGGCGGGTGATATCATCAGGCGTGGTCATGACCGGCTTGAAAACAACCCTGACGGGTACCTGATCACAGGCATCCAGACTGGCTGCGATCTCTTTCGAATGGGCGGCAACCTCTTCTAAAACCTTGGGCCCATAAAGGTGCTGACTGCCTGTTACAAACCAAATTTCATACTTTTTCAAATCGATCATGATTTCCTCCGGATTTTACTGGCCGTAAATATGCGTATAGCGGTAATGCAATTTTTCCACGTCATCAGGCGCAATTGGAATTAGTTGTCCAAGCTGGCGGGCGATCCACACAGTATGGGCCGCATCTTCGACCATGACAGCACTTTTGACGGCAGCCTTGGCTGTATTTCCTATGGTGAAAACGCCGTGGTTCTGAAGCAGACACGCAGTAGACATACCGATATGGTCAACGACCTCTTTCCCAATGGCTTCATCGCCTATGCGGACGAACCCGGCGCATGGAATATCGCACCCGAATTCATCACCCATGGCAGTCAATACACAGGGTATCGACTGGCCAACCGCGGCAAAAGCCGTGGCGTAATTGGAATGGGTATGCACCACGCCGTTCACATCATCACGATGTTTGTAAATGTACAGATGGCTGAACACATCGGATGATGGTTTCAGATCACCTTCGACAACTTTTCCGTCAAGGTCCACAACGACCATGTGTTGCGGTCCCATGCCTTCGTACGGCACTCCGGATGCTTTAATGACCACCAGACCGGATTCCGGATCGCGGGCGGAAACATTTCCTCCGGTCCAGACGACCAGATGGTTTTCCACCAGTTTGAGGTGTAAAACAACAAGTTCTTCTTTCAATTTCTCAAGCATGACATAAACTCCAATACCTCTAGCGTGTGCTGGCCTTGATGGTTTTCAAACGTTTCATCACATCATTGGCACCGCGTCCAAAGTAGTCGTGAAGCAGCACATATTCCTGGTATAGTTTTTCGTAAATTTTTTGATTCTCCGGGTTGGGTCTGTACACAATATCTTTAATGGCAGCCATGGCTTTGGCGGCATCCACGATACTGTCATAACCACCGGCTGCTTTTCCGGCCGCCACCGCGCCGAACATGGCGGAACCGAGGGCGGGGGTCTGTTTGGATGCGCTGATCTTCAGGGGAACACCGATGACATCCGCATAGATCTGCATCAGCATGGGGTTCTTTTCCGGCAAACCGCCGCATGCCACCAGCTCATTGATGGGCACGCCGTTCTTCTGGAAGGTTTCAATGATGATGCGTTTGCCATACGCCGTGGCTTCAATGAGCGCCCGGTAGATCTCTTCCGGTTTGGTGGCCAGTGTCATACCGAGCATCATACCGGTCAGGTCAACATCCACCAGCACGGAACGGTTACCGTTCCACCAGTCCAGCGCCAACAGACCGCTTTCACCGGGTTTAAGTTTGGATGCCTTTTCCTCCAGGAGTTTGTGGATATCCATATTCCGTTTCGCGGCTTCCTGCTGATAGGATTCCGGGACGCAGTTATCCACGAACCAGGCGAAATGGTCACCCACACAGGACTGGCCGGCTTCATACCCGAAGTAACCGGGGATGATCCCATCCTCCACGTAACCGCACATACCGGGGACGATATGCTCTTCCGTTCCCAACACCATATCGCAGGTTGAAGTTCCCATGATCATCACCATGCTTCCGGGTTCAGTGATGGTGGCAGCGGGGACGGCAACATGGGCATCCACGTTGGCTACAGCCACAGCAGTGCCGGGTTTCAGGCCGGTCCAACCCGCAGCTTCAGCGCTCAACCCGCCAGCCTTCTGGCCGATGGGAACGATATCCTGGCTCATCTTTTCTTCCACTACATTTTCGATCAGCGGATTCAACGCTTTAAAGAAGGTTTTCGAAGGGAACCCCTCACGTTTGGACCAGATGGCTTTGTAACCTGCCGTGCAGGAATTGCGGGTTTCTTTTCCGGTCAAACGCCACACCACCCAGTCGGCCGCTTCAATGAGACGGTCAGCCGCTTTATAGATGGCCGGGTCCTCGTTGGCTATCTGCAGGACTTTAGAGAAGAACCATTCTGAAGAGATCTTGCCGCCATAGCGGTCCAACCAGTTCTCGCCCATCGCAAGGGCGGTTTCGTTGATCTTATCCGCTTCGGGCTGGGCGGCGTGATGCTTCCAAAGTTTGACCCATGAATGCGGGTTGTTTCGGTACTCTGGCAGGGAGCAGAGCGGTGTGCCGTCTGCTTTGACCGGCAGCATGGTACAGGCTGTGAAATCAATGCCCAGGCCGATCACATCTTCCGGCTTCACACCCGATTCGCGGAGTACCGCCGGGATGGTGTTCTGGAATGTGCGGATATAATCTTCCGGATCCTGTAATGCCCAGTCGAGGTCAATACGAATGTCGGTATCCGGCAATTTCTCATCAATGACACTATGAGAATACGGGTAGACCGATGAAGCGATTTCCTTCCCATTACTTGCATCGATCAATACGGCCCGCCCCGACTCAGTGCCAAAATCTACTCCAATTGTGTATTTAGTGGGCATAACCCCTCCTGGACAGTAAAGAATTGTTCAAACCTTCCCGTCGGGAAGAAAATTTGCGACCATTCATGTGATTAAATAAGAAATCTGTTGGAGTACGATAAAAAAACTGGATCAGTCTGGAATATAAATCCGGGAGAACGGTATCCGTGGCCCGTCTTTCCCGAAAAAAAACACCATTTCTGCCTGCCGTGGGAATGACCTTACTTTTCAAGCCAGACGGCCGGGGAAATTGTGAGCCATGCGGCTTCATGAGATTTCCGCCTCCAAAATTCTGGACCGGGTAGAACTTTCCCTGACCAGCAATTCAGGGCTGAGAATGATCGTACGCTGGCTGTCATGATCGGGTTGCACGCGCGAGCGCTCGATGGAATGGACAACTTCTTCAACCGCGGTACAACCCAAAAGGTACTGGTCGAGTACGATGGTGGTCAGGGGTGATTGGTAATAGGCGGCTTCCGGCAGGCCGTCTACACCCACAACGCCGAGTTGCCGCGGAATGGCAATTTCGCCCTGGAATGAAATCTGAATAACCGGGGATGCCATCTGATCATTGCCCACAAAGACGGCGTCCATTTCAGGGTACTGGTTCAATAATTGTTTGAAAGCCACTTCTCCACTGGAAGAGGACCAATTTCCTTCCGCACAGTGGGAGTCCAGTACTTCGATGCCGGCAGCACGCAGGGCGGCTTTCCAGCCTGATTTTCGCTGGCGACTTTCCCACCAGTCCATGGGTCCGGATATATGCCCGATATGCCGGTAACCCTGTTGCAGCAGGTGTTCGGTGGCCATTCTTCCAGCCAGGAAATTGTCAAAGCTGATGATCGTCAATCCCGGTTGGTTTTCCATGGTCAGGAATACAATGGGAACCGGCAGGTCGGACAGTTCAGTATGGATCCACGAACGGTTGTCGCCGACTTCAGGGACCGCCCACAAAATTCCATCCACGTGGTGGGCCAGCAGATTTTGGAGCAGGGGCTTGATGGTTTCCGTGTCAAAACGGGGTAATTCCTTGAGAAGAAGGGAATATCCCATCTTTTCGGATTGCAGCGTAATGCCGTTTAATGTGCGGGAAGGTCCCATGTACTTCAAACCGGCGGTGACAACCCCAAGTGTATAACTGCGTTGCTGGATCAGGCTGCGTGCCAGGGCGCTGGGTTGATATCCCAGTTCTTCGATGACCCGGTTGACTTTTATGCGGGTTTCCTCGGCTACATCGGGCCGGTCGTTGATGACACGTGAGACAGTCTGGGTGGATACTCCAGCAGCCTGAGCGACTTCTTTGATGGTTGGACGTTTATTGAAGTACAAAATCCGAGCCCTTTCTGCCTGAAAATTCCCGGTATCGGTATCGGGAACGATAACATCGTAGCAAATAGATATGTGTTTGTCAAGCAATCTTACCACGGGCTAGGATCCAGGAGCGTCCGCGGACAGGTTTGGCAATAAAAGAACAATAAAAATAACACAAAAACCTGTATTTATTGTAGCAATTAGAACAAATATTAACAGAAAAAAACAGAAAAAAGTGATTATCGTCATGAAATTTGTTACAAAGGTCAGGTATTTTAAAGAATCCACTTGACATTGGTGTTTTACTTTGCTAATATCTCAATGTGAACGATAACGGGAACGTTATCGTGTAGTCATCAGCTTCTGACACGCTGAAAAATTACGAAAGTCAGGAGCAAACCCACTACCGGTAAATTTTAGAGGTGAAAAAATTCAAGAATTACCCCGGCTTTGCCAGGTGTAACGAATGGGTGATTCGCATGTCTCTTGCTGTCCCCGACCCAGGCAAACGAATTGCCAAAAGTCAAGCGAATGTCTGTCGATCAAATTCCAAGAAAAATTTTGATAATCGCGGACAGTGGTTTTCTGAGTAATCCAGAAAAACTCAGGAGGAGGAGAATGATAAGAGAATTACAAAGATAGACAATTCTACACAAGCCATACAAAAATCGTTGTTTGAAAACTATGAAGGAGAAATGGGATGAAAGTCTTGAAAGTCGTATCGAATATCGCATTGCTGATGGTTCTTGTGTTCGCCATGGTCGCCTGTGCGGCACCTGCCACACCCGCGCCTGCTGCCGAACCGGCTGCTGCCGAACCGGCCGCTGCTGAACCGGCTGCTGCCGAACCGGCTGCAGAAGCTGCACCGAAGGAATTCACCTACAGCACCATGACCATGTGCTACCCGCAGTTGGGAGCTGAGTCTGACTGGCGCACCGCCAACACCGCTTCCTTTAAAGAGACCGCTGGTGAGCTCGGCGTCCGCTTGATCTTCTCTGATGCCCAGCAGAAACAGGAAAACCAGATCTCCGCTATGCGCGCCTGCATCGCCCAGGGTGTTGACATCATTGCCCTGCCTCCTGTAGTTGAAGATGGTTTCGAAGCCGTCCTGACCGAAGCCAAAGATGCCGGAATCCCCGTGATCATTGTTGACCGCTCCGTCTCCGCTGACAAATCCCTGTACGCTGCCCACATCGGCTCCGACATGGTTCAGGAAGGCGAGAAAGCCGGCGAAGAAATGAACAAACTGCTGCCCGAAGGCGGCAAGATCGTTGAACTCTCCGGAACCACCGGCTCCGGTGCTGCTGTCGGCCGCGCCGAAGGCTTCCGCAAGACCCTGGCTTCCAACATCGAGATCATCGACTCCCAGACCGGTAACTTCACCCGCGCCGAAGGCAAACCCGTTATGGAAGCCTTCCTCAAGAAATACGAAGGTGAGATCGCTGGTGCTTTCATCCACAATGATGACATGGCCATTGGCGCTATCGAAGCTATGAAAGCCGCCGGCCTCAATCCTGGCGATATCAAGATCGTCTCTGTTGACGGCACCCGCGGTGGTTTCCAGGCCATGGCTGATGGCTGGATCCAGGTCGACGTGGAATGCAATCCCCTCCTCGGACCCCAGACCATGGAACTGGCTCTGAACATCCTCAACGGCAAACCCTTCGAAGCTGAAACCATCACCATCGAAGAAGTTTACTACGCTGATCAGGCTGCTGAACTGCTTCCTGGCCGCAAGTACTAAACCGTTGCCGCAAGCTGTGTAATTAGCTGGTAACAATGTAATTTCCTATAATAAGAGAAGCGGTGTTGTATACAACGCCGCTTCTCTTCAAGAAGAAACCTCTTTTAAATATTCCCCTACCCGTTTTATTAAACAGCTCCAAAAAAGGCAGACGATATGGAAGAAACACCTTATATATTAAGCGCAAAAGGCATCACGAAATCTTTTCCTGGTGTGCTTGCCCTTGAAAATGTAGATTTTTCCCTGAAAAAAGGAGAAGTCCACGCGCTAATCGGCGAAAATGGGGCTGGTAAATCAACGCTCATCAAAGTATTAACCGGTGTGGAAAAACCCGATGCCGGAAGCATTGAATTTGATGGCAGGCAGGTTGAAGTTCGTTCCCCACAGCATGCCCAGGAAATTGGAATTACCACTGTTTACCAGGAAATAAACCTGTGCACAAACATCTCGGTTGCCGAGAACATTGTCCTCGGGCACGAACCCAAAGGTCTCCTGGGAAATATTAGCTGGAAGAGAATGAATGAACAGGCCGAACAGTCATTAAAGAAACTGGGGGTTGAGATCGATGTTTCCAAACCCCTGGGCAACTATTCGGTAGCCATTCAACAAATGGTAGCCATTACCCGTTCCCTGGAATTTGAAAACGCCAAAGTGTTGATTCTGGATGAACCTACATCGAGCCTTGATGCGAATGAGACCAGACAACTTTTCGACGTCATGCGAAAACTGAAGAGTGAAGGCATTGGCATCATTTTCATTACCCACTTCCTTGACCAGGTTTACGAGATTACGGATCGCATCACGGTTTTCCGGAATGGAAAATTTGTGGGTACATTTGAAACGTCCTCTTTACCCAGAGTCAACTTGATCGCCAATATGCTTGGACGCAGCCTCACCGATCTGGATGACCTGTCCAAAGGTAAGCACAAGCTTGAGAAGAATCTTGAGGGCACGCCGGTTTTAGAAGCCAATGCCATGGGTAAAACAGGTTCCATTGAAGCGATTGATATGGAACTGATGGCAAATGAAGTCATCGGCATTGCCGGTCTGCTCGGATCAGGACGTACTGAACTGGCGAACCTGATCTTCGGAATAGATGAACCGGAAACCGGTGAATTGAAAGTGAACGGGAAAAAGGTCACGAAATTCTCACCATTGGAATCTTTGAAAAATGGTATTGCGCTTTGTCCGGAAGACCGCAAAGCGGAAGGAATTGTCGGTGACCTAACCATACGTGAGAATATTATCCTGGCATTACAGGCCAGGCTAGGCTGGTTCAAATTCTTATCAACCCAGAAACAATATGAGATCGCTGATAAATACATCAAACTGTTGGGGATCGTCACACCATCTCCAGACCAGCTTGTGAAAAATTTAAGCGGTGGAAATCAGCAGAAAGTCATTCTTGCCCGCTGGCTGGCAACCAACCCCCAGGTATTGATCCTCGATGAACCCACCCGCGGTATTGATGTGGGCGCAAAAACAGAGATCCAGAAACTTGTTCTGAATCTGGCGGATGAAGGCAAATCCTGTATTTTCATCTCCTCCGAACTGGAAGAAGTACTACGCTGCAGTCACCGTGTTCTGGTGTTGCGCGATCACAAACTGGTGGCAGAATATGGCGCCGAGGTGGACGACCAGACCATTATGCATACCATGGCAGGTAATTTATGATTAACAAAATTTTTAATAACTTCCGTCACAGCCGTCTATTTTGGCCGGTGGTTGCATTGGCGATCATCCTTGTTTTTGACGCGTTCTATGCTCCCAGCTTCTTTAAAATTGGCATCCTTGACGGCCATCTGTACGGCAATCTGATCGATGTATTGAATGACGGCGCTCCCCTGGCGATCGTGGCCATAGGTATGACCCTGGTCATTGCAACAGGCGGCGTTGACCTGTCGGTGGGCGCGGTAGTTGCCATATCCGCCGCCATGGGTGCGGTATTGATCAACCCGGCTCTGGGTGACAAACTGATCGATGTGGAAATCCTTACCGCGAATACCACGAACACACCGCTTCCTTTGATCGTTCTCGCGGATATTGCTGCCGGCACTTTATGCGGCCTATGGAACGGTTTTCTCGTTTCCCGTGTGCGCATCCAACCCATGGTCGCCACTTTGATCCTGATGGTGGCCGGGCGCGGGATTGCCCAACTGATCACCAATGGCCAGATCATGACCATTTACTACACACCGTATTTCTGGTTCGGCAACGGATTTATTCTGGGACTTCCAGTGTCCATTTATATTGTGGCACTGGTGTTCCTGATCGGCTGGATTTTGGTTCGGAAAACCTCCATCGGGATGTTCATCGAATCAGTGGGAATTAATGCGAAATCCACGCATTACAGCGGCATCTCCGAAAAGAATGTCAAACTGTTTGCCTATACCTTCTGTGGTTTCTGCGGTTCCATCGCCGGTCTGATCCTCAGTTCGTATGTGCACAGCTGCGATGCCAACAACATCGGCCTGGCTTATGAATTGGACGCAATCCTCTCAGTGGTCATCGGCGGGACGTTGATGGCGGGTGGGCGTTTCTCATTGGCTTCCAGTATCCTGGGTGCCATGATCATCTGGACCTTCACTCTCAGCATGTACACGATCGGTATCCCGGCGAATGCGTTGCTGGCAGCCAAAGCCGTTCTCGTGATGATCGTGATCCTGCTTTACTCTGACCAGCTCAAAAACCTGCTCTCTCGTTTCAGCGGACAGAAAGGGGGAAGCCATGTGGAATCGAACTAAGATCTTCCTCCTGAATAACGGGCCCCTGTTATTTACCATCATCATCTTTTCTGTCGGCTATTTCATCTGCGGGCAGATCTACCCGGCCATGCAAAAACCGCAGGTTTTCTTCAACCTGTTTGTCAATAATGCCAGCCTTTTGCTGTTATCCATTGGTATGACGTTTGTTGTTATATCCAACGGTATCGATCTGTCTGTTGCGGGTATGCTGGCGTTGACCACTGTGGCCACGGCTGCCTTGTTGAACGCCGGGATCAGCCCGTTTGTTATCATGCCATTGATGATCCTTATGGGTGTGGCTTTTGGAGCCTTTCAGGGTTTCATCATTTACAAGCTGAAAGTGGAAGCGTTTGTCGTAACCCTCATGGGCATGTTCTTCTGCCGTGGTATGGCCTACATCATCAGCCTTACATCCATCACGATCACTGATCCGATCTACAAAGCCCTGGCATTCCAGAAAGTCCTGATCCCCGGTCTGGGTAAAACCTATGTGTACCTGTATTCGGTTGTGGCAATTACCCTGTTCCTGATAGCCATCTACATTGCCAAGTACACCCGGTTTGGACGGACCATGTATGCCATCGGTAATAACGAGCAATCCGCGCGCTTGATGGGTCTTCCCGTGGAACGCACCCGCATCATGGTTTACGCCTTCAGCGGATTTTGTTCCTCGCTGGCTGGAATTGTTTTCAGTATGGCGCTTCTCTCCGGCTACGGGCAATATGCCTACTCCATGGAAATGGACGCCATTGCCTCGGTGGTTATGGGCGGTACGGTACTTACCGGTGGTATGGGTAATGTGATTGGAACCCTGTTCGGTGTGCTGATCGAAGGCACGATCGTCAGTGTGCTGCAGTTCAACGGAACATTGAGCTCCTGGTGGACGCGCATCGGTGTTGGTGTGCTCACCCTGTTCTTCATCGGAATCCAGATGGTATTCCAGCAAATGGGCAGGAAATCGTCCTCATAGAAGATAGATTTGGGTTGTTTGGGGAGATCGGGCAGCGGCCGGGGGGAGTATCCGCTGCCTGTCGTCTTTAAAACAGCGGTTACTGTCAGCTGAACCGGAAGGTGAATG
>CAYRHB010000002.1:0-40883 GCA_964424035.1 uncultured Leptolinea sp. | reverse complement strand
AACCATAGTAGACCCCGGAAGGTATAGAAGTGCTGGGAACTTATGCCCGGGTTAGCGTTTGCGGGAGGCAGCCATCAACGGCCAGAGTAAGGTCGCGCTGCCAGGTATCCCGGTTGACATTAAGACGGGGAAGCAGGAGAGTCTTCTTCCGGTGATTCTTGTATACATTGCCGGTCTCTGTTGTAACAGCGGAGTGAAATCCCAGTTCCGCCGCCAGCCTGGCTTCGCGGTTGGTCACATCCAGTTTTGATCCGTATGGATAGGAGAAGTGGATGGGATCCACACCCGTTTTTTGCCGGATGATCTCCCGGGAGTGTCCCATCTCATCGCGGGCTTCCTCTTCCGTCAAGCCCGCCAAAGGTGGATGCGAACATGTATGCGCGCCGATGGTTACCAGGGGATCGCGGCTCATCTCACGGATCTGATCCCAGGATAAGGCCATTCGTTCCGTGTAGGCGGCAAAATCAATATGGTAGGGAGCAAATACGGCGCGCCAGGCAGCAGAAATCCCGGATGAAGCTTTCATCACCAGTGAGCAGATTGTCAGGAATCCTTCACGCTTTTCATCCAGCGTACCGCAGATAATTTCATACGGTTTTTCATCCAACGTAAAGGACACCACATCCTGCCCGATAAGGATGTCTTCCAGAATATCCCACCAGAATTTAGCTTTCCGGTCCGGGAAATCTGTGGTGATATAGAGACAGAAGGGAATGTTCTCTGCTTGCAGGACCGGCATGGCGTCGGTTAGCGTGTCAGTGTAGCCGTCATCAATTGTCAGGGCAACAAATCGCCTGGATGACTTTTTTCCCGAAATCCGTTGCAGCATTTCATCCATGCTGACAAAATCAAAATCCAGGCGACGGTAAAACTTGATCACATCGCGCAGGGTGTCAGGGGTGACTTCATATAACTGGTTTTCCGGCAGCCGAGTATTCCCGCCAGGCGTAACAACCCGATGGAACATCAATATCTGGCCCCGGTATGGAGCAAAAGGCCGGGCGAATCTGGATAACCGGCTTGAAACCAGGAAGGAATTGAAGTTGTTTCGTAGATCAGGAATGGGCATGTGTGAGTTTTCTCTTGAACCAGAAAAATAGTTCGACGGCTTCGTTCCGGAAAAGCTGAAAATCTTCCACCCGTAGAAGCCCGGCAAAATAACATCCTACAAAGAAAACCGCCAGATATGCCAGGGCAATGGGAATGTTACTTCCGTAGAAGTAATACGGTATCAGACCGGGAGAAAGCATCAGCAGTGATTTGAAGTAAACACTGATTTTTGCGTCAATCTGTTTTCGGCGCAGAAAGAACACATTCACGGGGTTTACGATGATCAATCCGATCATGGATGATATCACCGCCCCGATGATCTGGAACCGGGGAATCAATAGGAAATAACTTCCCAGAACAATCCCGAATCGGGCAATATTTATGTACAACGGTTTATCCGGTTCGCCGATGGCAACCAGTGTGTACCCCAGGTTGGAATCAAGTGCGATGAAGATCAAGACGATCATGAGGATAATGAAAATGGGAACACTGGAAAGGTATTGCCAGGAGAAGAACAGGCGAAAGAACCATTGACCAAACCCGATTGCGAGGATAACGGCTGCACCTCCCAGAACTCCGGTCAGGCGGTTCGCGTGGTTGACCATGTTGGATATTCTCTCGAAATCCTTGCTGGCAAAAAGGTTTGTGATGTATGGGAAGAATACATCCACGAAGGAGGTATAAAGCATTTCAATGCTTTCCGGTATGCGGCGCGCGAATTCATAAATGGCAATTTCTGCCGGACCAAAGAAATAACCGATGATCAATGTATCAGCCCGGCTGTAAGCAAATGCAAGCAGTTTGTTCCCATACAGTGGAATACCAAATTTGAACAATTTTTTAAACCAGTCCAGGTCAAACTCCAGCCGGAACCCGGTTTGAATGGCGAAGATGGACAGTACAAGGCACAGAATATTCGGCGCCAGCCGTGCCCAGACCAAACCGAGGACCCCCATATCCATCGGGATGACCAGGATTACGGTAAGAACAAAGCTTGTGATGCCATACGTGAAATTGATGGCTGCCAGGGCTTTAAACTTCAACAGGCCCTGAAGTACGTATGAATAGTATTCAAGCAATCCTTCCACAAAAAGGAAGACCGGTAGATAAAAGAGCAAAAGCTGGGGAACTTTCCCTCCCATGAACCGGTAGATACCATCCTGAAATAAAAAGATCAGCACGCAGATCAAAATCATGCAGACCGCCCTGAAGAGGATACCGGTATTAATAATCTTGCGTTGCTCTTGCGGGTCTTCGGTACTGGCGATAAACCGGGTCGCGACAGTATCCATCCCCAGTTCGCCAAAGGACAACCCCAGGCCGATTAAAACCTGCAGGAGTACAAATCCACCGTAATCCTCCGGTGACATCCAGCGGGCATAGACAAGAATGCACAGAATCCCGAAGACGACTGTTGACGCCTTCCCCAAACCGGATGAAAGGACATTACTGAGGAAAATGGACAGGGAGGATTTCGGCATTTGATTTAGAAAAAGAAACCGGTTGGGATTCGATAAATCGGGACCGGGTGATTGATAATTTCGTCCGGATTATAACGTGTGTCGATGTTGAAAAGAGAATTCAGCCTGTTTATCCGGCGCCTTTGGCAAAGATTACCGCCGGAATGGTTTGAAAGATGAGTTTGATATCCAACCAGATTGACCAGTTCCGGATATAGCGGATGTCCATACGGAGTTGGTCGTCGAAAGCCACCCGGCCTCTTCCGTTGACCTGCCAGTATCCTGTCAGGCCGGGGAAGGCCAGAAATCGCTCACTGTGCCAGAGGCTGAATTCTTCCACTTCATACATGGGAAGCGGCCTCGGGCCGACTATGCTCATCTCGCCTTTTACCACATTGATCAGCTGGGGCAATTCGTCCAGGCTTGTCTTGCGTAGAAATTTTCCGACGCGTGTGACCCGCCGGTCGTTTAAAAGCTTGACATCCGTTTTGATATCTACCTTGCCGGAAATATAATCTTTGATGTGTTTCTTGTGGATTGATTCATCGGCATTGGCCTGCATGGTCCGGAATTTATAGCAATAGAAGGGGATGCAATCAATACCGGCGCGTTTCTGTTTGAAAAAAACCGCCCCTTTTGAATCGCGTTTGATGGCGATGGCAATGATGGTAAAAAGCGGGATAAGCACCGGTAGTGCGATCAGAATTAAGCCGAGATCGGCTGTTCGTTTAAAAATATAATCGCGAAGCCCGTATATGGAATTACGTCTATCGATCTTCACGGCTGAATATTACCATACATTGTTTGTGATCCGTTAATAACAGATTTGGTAACTGAAATCATGGTTTCTCTAAATTAATACTTCCCGTTTTTTGAAGGGGGATCAATAAAACAGGGAACCTAACGGGCTTCATAAATCTTGATATTATCCACATATATGGTTGCAGGATCTGGTGCTATCCGGTCGGCATAACTGTTGACACTCCATAATATTCTTGCGCCTCCGGATTGGGTTTGGATATTTTTGATATCAAAAATCTTTGTCCCATCCTGGTAGATCTCGACATATCCGCTCGTGTCACTGCTGGCCAGATAGCGGCCGGTTATGTTCACCCACTGGTCTGCCGGAAATGGGATGGGATCGGACTGGATGATCTGGACGGATTCGTTTTCGGCTGACCCGCCTGGAGTATAGAAGAGGTTGGCAAATAGTGTGGGACCTCTACTGATGAGATTAAGGCTGATAACCGGCATCTCATAATTGTTGTCTTCACTTTTCCATTGCCAGACATTCCACCAATCACTGGTAAGGATATTGCCGGGGATATAAAAATCGGCGGAATAAATGCCCAGGGGAGAGGCGGGAACTTTGTAAACAAAGAGATAGGCTGCCGTTGTATCACCCGAACCGATGGTAAGCGCAGCGGAATGGTTTCCAATGGCGGGTTGCGAAACGACATCACAGGCATAAAACGAGCCCTTCCCGAAATATTCGGCATCATCCGTTTCGAATGTTGATAGATCGCCGGTTTCAAAGTCAGCACTAAAGATCAATGTTCCATCTGAAAGTGGAAATGCCTGTTCGGGTACCATCTCCTCAGCAGTCGGTGTGGAAATGGTATCTCCTTCTGCGGTGATCACAAACTCCGGAGGAATTGGTGTGCTGACCGTCTCATTACACATGCACACAGGAGTTGAGGCGGAAAGGGTCTGGTAACAGGCGCGTTCGATCACGTCCTGTGAAACGCAACTGCTGAATGACAATAGTATCATCACGAGCAGGATGGGTAAAAAGAAAGTGGTTAAAGTAATTTGTACCCTGTTTGAGTTTACACATGATCGGGTGGTTTTATTCAGGTTAAACATCTTTCGAATGATGTCCAAAGGGCTTTTCCGTGATCAAGCGGGCATATTCATTATTGCCCAGGTTTTATTGAAGTTATTGTACAGCTTTTATTCGATGTCCGTGCTTTCCCATATTGAATTATTTCAGACTATTCAAGCATAGTGAAAATTCTGTGTATCAAAATTGTATAACATTGTTCGTTGTCCGGAATGATAATTGTTACCGCACAATATCTTAAAAGGAAAGAAAACGGAACTCAGTACAAAACATGTTTAATTTATTCTTAATTTACTGAGATACCCGGGGATTGGACGTATAATTTTTTCGCGGATAGAAATATTTTTTCTGGAGAGACACCGGGAAGAGCCATTTTTCCTGAAAATCAGGTACAAATCTACGGAAAAAAAGTGGCAATTCTCAATTGACTTTCTCCATTATCTCGCATTTGATTTTAGCGTAGTAATCTTGTATAATCAATCTGGCATTATTACTAAAATCCTACGGTATTCTTAAAACAGGAGATCCATGGATAAAATCATCGAAGTTGCCGTTATTGGATGTGGTTATTGGGGGAGAAACTATGTTCGATTGATGACCCAATTACCCGGCGTCAATCTGGCGGGTATTTGTGATCAATCTCCAGACCGGAAAGAAGAAGCTGCCAAGATAAATCCCAACGCTCCATTCTTCACCGACCTGGAAACGTTATTAAAAGAATGCAAGTTTGACGCGGCTATTGTGTGTACTAATCCTTCCGGTCATTTTGCCATCACCAGCCGGCTTCTTGAAGCGGGCAAGCATATCCTGGTTGAGAAACCCATTACGACATCTTCCAAAGATGCGGACGAGCTGACCAGACTGGCTGATTCCAAAAAACAAGTATTGATGGTCGGGCACACCTTCCTTTTTAATGCGGGTGTTCAGGAAGTAAAAAAGTACATTGACTCAGGCCAGGTTGGGAGCGTGTATTATATGTATGCCCGGCGTACCAATCTGGGTCCCATCCGCGATGACGTTAACGCTATATGGGACCTTGCACCGCACGACATTTCCATTTTTAATTACTTTATGGGTGACAGACCGGAGTGGGTCAGCGCGGTGGGAAGCGCATTCCACAGCACCCGGGTTGATGCAGGCTTTATTGTTCTTAATTACCCAAACGGTAAAAAAGCGAACATTCACGTCAGTTGGGCTGACCCGCACAAAGTTCGGGAACTGGTTGTTATTGGAAGCGAACAACGTGTTGTATTCAATGATATGGTCTCTCAGGAGAAAGTGACCATATATAAAAAAGGCATTCCTGCGTCATCAATGCCCAACAACTATGTGGATTATCAATTCTCCCTGCGTGATGGTGACATCGTCGTTCCCACAATTTCCTACGGTGAACCATTGAAAAACCAGGTTCTGCATTTCCTTGATTGTGTGGAAGAAGGCAAACACCCTGTCACAGACGGCAAGGGCGGGGCGGATGTTATCAGGGTTTTGGAAGCAATCGATATGTCCATCAAACAGAATGGCGTTCCGGTAAAGATAGGATAGAAAACATGACCAATACCGATATCACCAAAGTTAATTTTGTAGATCTCTCAGCTCAATACCAGACTATCAAAACCGAGGTGGACGCTGCGATTGCATCCGTGATCCAGAATACCGCGTTTATCCTTGGTCCTGAGGTTCGTAAATTGGAAGAGGAATTTGCCCAATTTTGCGAATCGAAATTTGCCGTTGGTGTAGATTCCGGTACATCGGCGATCGAACTGATCATGCGGGCATTGGAAATTGGACACGGCGATGAAGTGATCATCCCGGCCAATACCTTTATTGCCACAGCCCTGGGAGTATCTTTCACGGGTGCCAAACCGGTGTTTGTGGAACCCGACCCGAAAACCTATAACATTGACGTAAAAAAGATTGAGGCAGCCATCACACCCCGCACAAAAGCCATTATGCCGGTGCACCTGTATGGCCAAACGGCTGACATGGACCCGATCCTGGATATCGCGAAAAAGCATGGATTGTTTGTTGTGGAAGATGCGTGTCAGGCACATGGCGCGCGGTATAAAGGCCGGCGCGCCGGATCGATGGGCATTGCTTCCGCCTTCAGTTTCTATCCGGGTAAAAACCTGGGTGCGTATGGCGATGGCGGCGCGATCACGACCAATGATGAAAAGATCAACTCCAAACTGCGCCGTCTGCGTGATTACGGTCAATCCGAGAAATACCATCATGATGAATTGGGGTACAACCGCCGGCTTGATTCCATCCAGGCAGCGATCCTTCGGGTGAAATTGCGACACCTTGATGCCTGGAACCAGGCACGGCGTGACCATGCAAACGCGTATACAAAATTGCTGGCTGGCACTAAATTTGTAACCCCTGAAGTTCCGGCATACGCTGAACCAATCTGGCATCTATATGTCATCCAGACCGAACAGCGGGATGGATTAATGAAGCACCTTTCCGGTATGGGGATATACACGGGAATACACTACCCGATCCCCATTCACCTTCAGGGTGCCTATAAAGACCTGGGACATAAAACAGGAGACTTTCCTCTGACAGAAAATTTGAGCGATAAAATTGTTTCCCTGCCCATGTTTGCTGAATTAAGCGATGGGATGATTGAGTATGTGGTCAATGGCCTCAAAATGTTTTCGCGGTAATTAGTTCTTTTTAGTAGGATCGGAATGATACGATGTATGTGATTGCAGTTTCACAGGGAAAAGGAGGGGTGGGGAAAACTACAACCGCGATTTCTCTCGGTGCCGCTTTGGTTGAAACGGGTAAGAGAGCACTTATTGTGGATATTGATCCTCAAGAACATGTACAGGTTTCATTTAACAGTAATCATCATGAGCATATGTATGGTATGGATGACGTGCTTCTGGATAAAGTCCCCATTTCAAAAGCCATCCGGAAGACCGCGTTCAAGGACCTGTTTTATATAACTTCCGGAAAGCGGATCATTCTGGCAGAGCAATATCTGCCAATTCATAAAAAATACTACAAGACTATCAAAAACAGCCTGCAGGAGCTTGCGTTTTTCTTTGATTATGTGATCATTGATTGCCCTCCATTGCTGGGCGCCCTAACGATGAATGCCATTGTAGCAGCGGATTTGGTGATAATCCCTTCGCTCCCTGATGCGTATTCTATGGTAGCCGTGGGTCGGACTGTCAACTGGATTACCCAAATACAGAAAAAACATAACCCGGGCCTGACATATCGAATTCTGGTCACGATGTTCAGCAAAGGTGTGATGACCCACAATATGATGTACGAAAAATTGTCTGAATCACTGAAGGACAAGCTGTTCGAAACGGTAATCTATACGAACAGCAAATTGCGCGAAAGTCAGATAGCAGGGATCCCGATTATTCAATATTCACCAAAAGCCATTTCGTCAGAGCAATATCGTCAGGTAGCCAAGGAGGTGTTAGATCATGTCCAGTCAGAAAGCGAAGTTAGACAAACGGATTGATAATATCGTTGGCGCCATTGATATTAACGGCAATGACTCAGAGCCCGTTCAAACCAGCATGGAATTTCCCGGATGGTCGTGGAAGTGCGATGCCAAAGGAAAATTCCTTTCATGCTCAGATGAGGTCTTCGATTGCCTGGGAATTACGCCGAAAGAATTTGTTGATAAATCCCTGGTTACATTCCGTTTGACGAAAGACAGCTCTTGCGAGCTGGGGAAATTTATTGCTGAATCAAATGAAGGCGGAAACCTGGTCGTCTCGTATGAGCATGCGCATGGCAAACACGTCATTGTAAATTTGAACCTGGCGCCGCAGGTAAACAGCAAGAATGAGTTTATCGGTTGGAGTGGTTTCAATCAGGTCATTGAGGAAGTGGAAGCACCTCCCGTACCTGAGGTTTCCGCGCCTGCGGTATCTGCGACTGCCGTACCGGCGGCACCACCTTCCATCGAAACCACGCCGACGGTTCCCATAACATCACTGTTGTCCTTCCCGACGACAGAGCCGCTGCCTTCCATGAGGCAGCCAGCGTATGAGGAAGAACCCTTCGCGCTGTCAGATTACTTTATGATCCTCGTCCGGCGGCGATGGGTTGTGTTGATGACGTTCTTCTTTACCATGTTGATCGTCGCATCCATCCTGTCACAAATGCCCAATCAGTACACCGCCAAGACCATTGTCCGCGTGACCAATCCACGATCCGGAAGTGCCGATTATGTGGACTACAACACCGAGCTAGGGCAGAGACTTCTGGGAACGTATGTTGAACTGGCTAATGGCGAGGTTGTAAAACAGCAGCTATCCAAGTATGTTGACCGCATGCCTTCCATCAAGGCGGAGCAGATCGCAAATTCCGAGTTGTTTGAAATCACAGCTGAAGATCCGGATCCTGGACTCGCCCAGTTCGCGGCAAATAAACTGGCTGAGATCATCATTGCTGAAGGCGCGCAACGGATCAGTACGGATACGACCATTAATGTCTATATTGCCGAATCCGCTTCACTGCCGGATAAACCCTCCAGTGCCAGCCCCTGGCTGCTGATTGGACTGGCCGCGGTGGTTGGTCTTCTGGGAGGTTCGGGTCTGGCTTTCATCTTTGAGAATCTGGATACCCGTTTGTATTCAGACAAGCAGATTGAATCTCTCACGGATTTGCCGGTCGTCGGCAATATTCCTGATGACGGGAAAGTGGATCATAAGAAGGGCGTACTTTTTTCAAAGAGGATCCACAGTGAAGCCTTCCAGCGAATGCGGACCAATATCTATACACCCGATGGCCGGAAGAATCTAAAATCGCTGCTCTTTACGAGTCCGGTCCCCAGGGATGGCAAGTCTGCGGTGGCTGTAAATTTCGCCATCAACCTGGCAAAAGGAACCCGATCGATCTGCCTGGTTGACGGCAATCTGCGCTTCCCATCTGTCCATAAGTTCTTCGAGCTGGATAACCAGACCGGGTTAAGCGATGTACTGGAAGGTCGTTCGACATTGGAGACGGTGATCCATAAAACTTCTTCACCGTATTTGAGTGTTATCACCAGTGGTCCTCCGGTAAACAACCCGGTGGATGTCCTTGATTCTGACAAAATGCGGGAAGTGGTGGAACAGCTTGAGAAGGATTTTGATATTGTCCTGATCGATTCACCTGCCTCCACTTCCGTAACCGACCCCGCGGTACTCTCCTCCCTGGTGGATGGAGTGATCCTCGTCGTCAGGCATGGGTGGGTTCGCCAGGAGGCTTTGAACCGGGCGATCAAGTATTTGAAGAATGTGAATGCCAACATCGTTGGCGTTGTATCCAACAAAACTGATCAGGGTGTAAGGGCAAAGATATTCCAGGTTGCCAGCCGGAAGGCATCCTGATCCAGCCGGAACTTGGAAAGTAACGGAGAATTATGATTCAAGGTTCACTTCGCCAGGGGATAGCTGTTGAAGATGGCACCCAGTTGCTGTTGGCCGGGGTGGTGGGTATCATTCTCGGTCTGACGTTTGCCTATTTACCAGCCATGTATGTGGCCATTGCGATGGGTGCACTGTTTATTGTCATCATTGCCATACGGTCCCCCCAGTATGCGCTGATGGCTTTCCTGTTCATTCATTCGACATTCATTTCTGGCGATGCTCTGCCAAGGCTGGGTGTTGGCGGGATCAACATCTGGATCACAGATATGATCCTCATCGGCCTTGTCGCGTTGATCATTGCCCGTCTGCTGGTTGACCATAAGTTCAAGATATTCCGGTCACCTGTGATTGTGCCGTTGATCCTCTTCACGATATGGGTCCTGTTCACATCGATTCGCGGCTATTTTTATGCCGGAAATTCACGCTGGGATATGGTGATTGAAACCCGTATTGCCCTGTATTACCTGCTCACATTTTGCACCATTTATTTGATCAAACGTGAAAGAGAGATCAAATTCATGCTGCGCTGGTTCTATTTGCTCGCCGTGGTGGCGGCCGTATTTGTGATCATCCAGTTTGTTCTGGGCTTTCAAGTTTCATTCCTCTCTTCCGGCAAGATCTATGAATTTTCTACAACCGGCGGACCGGTTGTGGCCCGGGTCCAGGGCACGGTTGGTGAGGGATTGATCACATTCGCGCTGATCTTGAAAACCATTACCATGTTCATTGAGGACTTCCGGGTAAACAAGATCTATGATCTGTTGCAATGGCTGGTCATTGCAGCCGCTCTGGTAACTACATTCAATCGCACGCACTGGTTGATGGTATTTTTCTCGCTGATGATCGCGGCAATCATGGTTGGACGCAGGGAGAAACAGCGGGTTTATATCTGGGGGATGATCGTACTGGTTGTTGTGGTCAGTATGAGTTCCTTCATCGTATTCTATGCACCGGGTTCGCGTGCTGCCAGCCTGATCAATGCAGGCGTTGGCCGCTTGCTCACGCTTACCCAATCCGCCGAGTATACCGACCCTGAAGTGAGTACCATTGTCTGGCGAAATTTTGAATATGAGTATGGCATTCCACAGATACTCAAGAATCCCATTACCGGCATTGGTCTGGGAGGGCAATACCGGCCGACACTTGAACATGACTATCCGGGTTTTACGGGTGAGTTGTATACGCATAATTCGAATCTCTGGTTCGCCATGAAAACGGGGTTGGTTGGCCTTTTTGTGTACCTCTGGTTTTCACTCGCCTTCGTATGGCATGCAATGCGGAACTGGAAATTGATCAAGGATATTCCCCAGAGAGGGTTTGTCCTGGGTGGAGGAATTGGCATCTTTATTGCTTTGTTAGGAGCCAACCTTCATCCCTTTGGAATGACCCTTGAATGGGTGCCTGTCATCTCCCTGGTCATTGGATTGGGTGAGTCGATCATTTACCATCAATACTTACAAATGGACAAGTCATAAAATGAAACGCTATCTCTATTCTGTGGTTGGTTTGATACTTTTTTACGGGTTGTTCTTTTACGGTTCCACCTATTTGATCAACGGGCAGGAGATCATCCATGTTCAAGCTTTCATGCCTCCTTTGATCGTACTATTGCCGTTGATTTTGCTGCTGGTTCCATTCGTAGGAAAGCAGATCCGGTGGATCTCTATCGCGGCCGGTTTCGGAGTGTATATCAGTTTGACATTGATGAATATGCCCGTCCTCAAGCAATTGAACCATACGCTGGTCCCATCCATGATCATTGAGGTTTTTAGTCTGCTGACCGTCATTCTCTTGTTGAATGACCTTGCCCGGCAGAATGAAATCCTGGAGGATTTACTGGAATCGTTCATCACGCCTCCCACCCAGCATAAATTGCTGGATCTCAACATGGACCAGACGACCATTGACGATGAGTTTTACCGGGGCAGACGGTTTGGATACCCTGTATCGACCATGATGTTGAGTTTCGGGGTAGACGCCGAACAAAGAGGAACGAACCCGGCATTCGATTTTATGCTGAAAGACCTGGAGGATTGGATCAGACAGCGCTACGTGTATTACCGGTTCACCAAGTTAATGGGAAACATGATCCGCAAATCAGACCTGATTATTAAATTGGACGAAAAGAACAAGATCCTTTTGGTTTGCCCGGATACACCGGCTGAGAATCTTCCGGTTCTGGCATCCAAACTACAGAAACAATTTAAAGAACAATTGGATGTTGACCTGGTCTGTGGAACAGCTTCTTTCCCTGATGATGGCTCTACATTTCGTGCGTTGATGTCCAAAGCGGATGAATCGCTGGTCAACGCATTCCAGTCTACGGAAATACCCCGGTAGACAAATATGCCCGGAATTATGAGAGGGAGTAAACCATGAATAAGAAATGGAAACGGTCATATACCATATCTATCATTCCGGCAATGGTATTCCTGTCATTTGCACTCAGTCAGGTATTCTACAGTTCCAAGGTGGTGGCGGCCACACTGCCACCCCCGACTCCAACGGTTGGTGGAACAGTTTTCCCAAAGCTCGCCCCGACCCCATTGCCCACCACCGGACCTACCCCCACACGTTACCCGACGTTGAGTAATTTCACCGAATACACGGATAATGTCAAGTTGCATCTATCACAGCTTGAATACTCGGAAATGGTCCTCGATTTCCCGGAAGCCGTGGAGTTCTATGTCAAATTACCGGACCAGTGGCAGGTAAAGGCGACCAGCACATTCACCATGCATTACACCCTGTATGACCAGATACAGGAATCACAGATGCTCAGCCAGTACTACTCTTTCGATCCGCCGGCGGTCAGGATCTATGTCAACGATTTCATGGCCACAACATTCAATCCGAAATCGGGCAAAGATCAGTACTTCACCTTTGAAATTCCATTACAGGTGACCGACCGGGTGAATACCAACCCGGACAACGAGTTTACCTTCCGGTTCGAATTTGTGGATGAGCATGATTTCTACTGCGGGTATGTGGGTCTTCTTACCATGCATGAAGATTCATATTTCAATGTCAACTACGATTTCATGCTCCCCACGCTGGACCTGTCACGGTTCCCCAGTCCGATCTCCCAGAATTCATCCATTCCGGAGACCATTTATTTCGTGGTTCCCGATAATTTCAATAGCAGCGATCTTTCGGCAGCGGCAACAACCGCCGCGATGATCAATAAAACCACAGACTCGTTTACCACCTATAAAATCGTAAGAGAATCGGACAGGCTTGGGATACCCAATAAAGCCAATTTGGTTGTTATTGGCACACCGGCCCGGAATGCCTTCCTGCGGGAGGTGCTGTACCGGCGTAGTGGAACGAATATTGGGATGCCGTCATCACTGGCCAGCGGAAACAGGATCTATGTCAATAGTGCCGACCGGCTGCTGGCGGATGATGAAGGATTGATCCAATTGATGCCAAGTATCATGGATCCGCATTACTCATACATGGTTGTCACCGGTAACACGGATGAGAGTGTGCAACTGGCAGCTAAAGGCCTGTCATCGCCACCCATCGGCAATGTGGGGGCAGGTTATATTGTGGGCTCCAACTTCAAAATGCCGCCATATGATCTGGGCAGTGTGGTTACCCTTAAGAGCCTGGGCTATATCAGTTCCACTTTCTATGGAACCGGAACTTATGTCATCAATATCCCGTTCTATATCCCCCGTAACTGGAGGATGGAAGATGGTACTGCCCTGATTCTCCGCTACCGTAATTCGGATAACCTGGATGAGATTAATTCAGGACTGGCGTTATATGTGAATGACCAGCCAGCCGGTTCTGTGAAGATCGATGTCAAGGTAACTGGTGAAAAGGAAGTCAATATTCCCATTAATAAAAAGGATATCCGTTCCGGATGGCTGAACATTTTACGGATCGAAGCTACCAGCGATATGCTGAAAGCCTGTCTGTACAACCCGCGCGCGTTCCTGATCAATATCCAGGATACCAGCATGCTGGTCATTCCACATTCCATTATTACCGATCCGGAAGAGCTTTCACCCATCACCCACGGCATCTATTACATGGGAACCAACCCTTCGATTTATGTTTCCATGCCTGAGAAACCGACAACCAAAGACCTGGATATGTTGATGAGCTTCACATCCCTGTTTGGCGCGTTGAGGCTTCCCACGGTTGATTTTCATGTCGGGTTGAAAGGCGAAGAGAATCTGTCTGAAATGTCTGGATTGAATGTTCTGGTCATCGGAAGGCCATCAACAAATGGCATGGTCAATACGATCAATGAACACCTGCCACAGAAATTCGTGAACAAATCGGACGCGCTGGAACAGATGGTCGGAAGCGTGGCGTATCAGGTTCCACCCGGAGTGAGTCTGGGCGTGATGGAAGTGATCACATCACCGTTTGACCCGGCGATGGGCCTGACCCTGGTCAGTGGGACCAATGAGGAAGGCCAGCAGTTCGTGTACAACCGTCTGGTTCAAAATCCGCCGAACCTGATCGAGTTGGAGGGAGACCTGGTCTTCTTCGGCAATAAGACGGTGAAAGCCCTGACAACATTTGAAGGCGTTCAGGTTGCCCTGGATATTGCCAGCTCCAGTGTCACCGGTACACAGGTGGCTTTGCAGGTTGTTCCAACCGGAGGGAATGGTACATTGGAGCCGGTTGAAACAAAGGTTCCGAAATATGTCAGCACTGTGACAGTGGAGAATCCGGTATCTCAGATGCTGGGCAAGTACCTGCTGGTTGGCCTGCTCGTTTCCGGTTCGTTCATCCTGTTGTTGGCAGTCATCCGCACCGCGCGCGGAGGACGCCGGTCTTAAACAGGGTAAACCCTTCCTTCTTTGATTTGATATTGCTTTCCACAGGACGGACAGATGGCTTTTTGTCCGTCCTCTTTTAATCTCAAACCGCATTCACAAACCCAGCCGATCTGGCGAGCCGGGTTGCCAACCACGAGAGCGTAGGGTGGAATGTCGTGGGTGACCACACATCCCGCGCCAACCATGGCATATTCACCAATGGTGTTATTGGCCACAATGACCGCGCCGGCTCCCAACGAGGCTCCCCGGCAAACCCGGGTTTTAAACAACCAGTCATGGGATTCATACCGGTATTTACATTGCTCCAATCGGGGTGAGCGTGGATACAGGTCATTGGTAAAGAAAACATGTGGACCGACAAACACACCGTCTTCCAGTTCAAGCCCCTCAAACAGCATATTTCCGTTTTTAATGGTGACGTTATTCCCCACGATCACCCCGGATTCAACAAAGCTGTGATCACCAATATTGCAATTTGAGCCGATGGTCACATTGTTCATTACATGGGCATACGCCCATACTCGGGTTCCGGCCCCTATGCGGGCGGTTTCAACAATGGCTGTGGGATGCGCATAGAATTCACTCATTTTCACCTCTGGATGGGAATATTGAGATCAGTTGCTTTTCATTATAGGATGATTTATATATACCGGCATTGGAGAGGATTTCAAACACTAAAGTTCAAACCGGAGGTTTTCATTTTCAAGATAAACTGATCCAAACGACAGTGGGGCCGGGAGATGTTCCAGCCGGGCCTCCGACCGCTTCCGCCACCAGCGGGCAACATCCCGGGGCAGGGCGTGGAAGATGGATTCCTTTTCTTTCATGGATTTCAGGAAACTGGCATAAACGTTCCATGTGCGGTCATTTCGCAGATAATCGGGGTGTGAATTGACCAGCGCCATTCCATTCAACTGCTCAATGAATTCGATCTTATCAAGCCAGAACTTTGGGGTTTCTTCTTTTAAAAAGGATGCCAGGGTGTAATCCTGCATTAATGTATATGGCAGTTCAACAAAATGGCCGAGGAAGTATGGAAAGATGCTCATGGTTCCACCCGGCATGGGTTCATACGGGTCAGTGTCAAAGAACGACAGGTCATATTCGATCTTCAACGCTTGCATCCATTCGGGGTTGCGATGGGTTAGGGGGGAACGGAATCCGACAGCACCATACTCTTTCAGGCAGGCATTGATCCGATCACAACGTTCGTCAAATCCACTTTTTGAGAGGAACAATTTGCCGTCATGCCTCAATCCGTGGATTCCGACCTCAAATCCACGGCGTTTCAGGTCATCCACAAGTTCCAAATCAATGGCATAGCGTTCGGGGATGAAGTTGAAAGACGAACGGAATCCCAGGGATTCTTCCAGGTCGGCAACCGCCCGGACATGTCCCTGTCCTTCCATTTTCTCCACATCGTGGGTGAGAACCAGCGCGAAACGCTTCCGGTCAGGCCAGAAATTGACGAAACGAAGAGGGTTGTACCCGGTAAGAAGCATCACCTGACGGATCAACTCACGCTGGAAAAGAGCATAACGGGGTTCGACCGGCCATTGCAGGGGGAATTTCTGCCGGTCAGGATTACTGTACCATTTACGCAGCACCCAGGCCAACGGCTGCGGAAAGAATGGTTTTACCCGGTAATAGACGCGTTTGGCCAGACTTAACCGGTAACGGTCAACACCGAACCGGCCTTCACCCAGGATGGTTTCCAGCAGGGAATCAAACCCATCCGGGATATCAAGTCCCGGGATTTCCAAAACCGGCAAGGCTGCTGCTGCCGCCTGAAGCCAGATATTATCAGGGATATCGGTTTCACAACGCCAGAAATCCCTGGGACGGTTATCTTTCCAGAGTGATCTGTTCATCCGACATGCCTGTACAATAACTCGCCAATGGTGCGGCAGACCCACATGGGTGAGTGGCGGATCAAACCGGTTGAAAGTCCCATCAACCGGCTTTCCTCTTCCGGTTTACAGCCCAGATAGGAGTAGACCAGGGGTTTCTCTTCATATCTCCACTGGTTCTTATAATTCCGCAAGCCGGTGTTGTTGATGTCACTTCTGCCGCAATCAAACAATGTGTAGCCCTCCGCGCTGCCACGCCGGATGGCTTCCCAGTCCAGCAGGTAATTTGGATGGAGGTTGGTAAGGTCAACTTCACCGGATGCCCCGTATTTCATGGTGACGGTCTTTCCGAATTTCAGATAAACCAGCCCCGCGATGCAGGTATCATCCAGGTAAGCCAGTAAAACCTGACCCAGACCGTGTTCCAGTAAATTCCTGCCCAGGTTTTCAAAATACAGCCAGGGTTGAACTGGTACACCGTGCCGGCGGCGGGTGAGGCAATGCAACCGATAAAATTCCTTCAAGTGACCGGCCGATGTCCCCCCTTCCACACGCACACCGCGTTCCTGTGTTGTGCGGATGCAATAGCGTACTTTTCTTTTAAACTGTGCCAGCACTTCCTCTTCGGTTTCGCGGTGGAAATGCCCGATATGCAGAACATTCAAACTGGCAGTCGCGATTTTTGGCCGCGCCGGATATTCCCAGCGCAGTTCGATCCGGGGAATGCCCGTTTCTCGCTTCAGTTCGAAGAGACCATTGGTAAGGGCTTCCAGGCCTTCTTCAACATTGGCCAGAGGTTGGCAATAATCACTGAAAGGCAGTGATACCCAGCGCCTGCCCGTTAGGCGGCTGTCCACTTCCGCCAGGGGAACTCCGGCGCTGATCCGGTTGGGACCGTCTTCAACCGCCGCGATGAAGGTGGTGTAGCCGTAGCTGTCTTCCAGGTTCTTCATCCAATCCGGGTGGTGGAAGACCATGGCATCAGGGTGTGACCGGATATGATCCAGCCATCGCGGGTCTTGCGGGGGAATTCTGATCACAGGCATTGGTCAAATCGCTTTCCAGTCAAGCGGGCAAGCAGGTCGAAGTAATCTTTCCGGCTTTTCGCCCATGAAAATCCACGGTTGTATTCCAGGCCTGCCTGGTGGCTCAATTCCATTGCGAGTTCGGGTTGATTGTATACCTCCAGCACCCGTTCCACGAATTGTTCCACATGGCCGGATTCAAAGAAAAGAATGGCTTTATCCGTGAACATTTCTTCCAGAACTGTCATCCGGGTCGCAATGATTGGTAGATGCATCAGGGTGTATTCAAACACTTTCTCCGGGACGGCTGTGTCCATATACGGTTCCCGGATGGCCGGATAAATCCCGATATTCGCGGAAGATAAAAATTCAGGGATCCGGTTCACAGGGACGGCTGGAACGAATTCCACATATTTCGCCACATTCAGGTCCTTCGCCAGTTGTTTCAATTCCTCCGTGTGGTCGTTCTGCCAGCCGATGATCTGCAAATGGATATTGCCGATCTTCGGGATCAGCATGGGAAGGGCACGGATGGGGAGGTCCAACCCGTACCGCGGCGCCTGGGTGCCGGCGAACACCAACGTGAATTGTTGTTTGATGCCTTCCCGTTCCTTTGCAAATCTTTCATGGTCAAAAATTGCTGTGTTGGGTGTGTTGTATATCACCAGGAGTTTCTTTTCCGGAACACCACGCCGGATTAATTTATCCTGACAGCCCCGATTCACGGTGATTACCGCGCTGGCAAACAGGGTGGAAAGCCTTTCCTGCAACCGAATCGCCTTTACCAGAATGTGATCCGGATGGCTGCCAAATTTGGAAATATAGAATTCTGGCATGATGTCATGGATATCAAGAATAACCGGTGTCCCCAGAATACGGGGGACTATGGCGGCAAAAACCAGAAAATCCGGCATGTTGTGAACATGGATGAGCGTGTACCGGTGTTTCAAATACAGGGACGTTAATTTAAACAGGTACAGGAAAAATGCGTGGATGTACCCCAGCATGAAATTCGCCCTGGACTGGTAATCCTTGTCCACCGGAATGGTGTAGACATTGATATTTTCTCCAGCATTCTGGTCGCTGCGATCAGCATCGGAGATACAGATGATATCCACCTTCACGCCCTGTGAAGCCAGTGTTTCAGCGTAGCGGCGCACGCGGGCATCATCGAAATAATTTTCATGAACGAGCATGCATACCCGTAGTGTTCCCGACGAATCTTCCCGGCTCATGATCGCACCACCTTTGCATAGATTTCCATGATCTGCCCGGCAGACCACGCGGCATTTCTGGCAACGGCAGTTTCCGGTGGAACGATCCGCCTGCCGCTTTGAAGGACCCGCCCGATCTTGTCGGCAATATCGGCGGGATCATGGGTACAGATATGGCAGCCGTCTACAGTTGATATCAGGTCGGGTACATCCCCCACCGGCGCGGATACCACGGGTAGGCCGCAGGCCAGGGCTTCACGGACAGCCACCGGAGACCCTTCATGGCTGGAAACCATCGCCAGCACATCACAGGCGTTCATATACAAAGCCAGAATCTGCCGGGGTCGCCCGTAAACAGGGATAAGCTGTACCGGAAAGTTATTTCTTAGAAATTCAACCGCTTTTTCCAGGAGATGGAATTGTTTCTCACTGCGATCGGGATCATAAGGGAAGAGGATGATCTTACTGTCAAGAGGCAGCTCCAGTTCATGGCGGGCTGCTTCAACCGGCATGGGGTGGAAAATCCCGGTGTTGATGCCATAGGGGATGATGTCCACCCTATCTGCGGAGTCCGGAACGGCGGCTGCCATTTCAGCGGTCTGCACGATGATCCGGTTGGCAAAACGGGCGACCAACCGGCCAATGAACGAATCCCGTTCACCGGTGAAATCGCCGTGTTCTTTGTTCACGAGGTCTGAACCCAGAAGTGTGACAATCACCGGACTCTTCCATTGCATAAGCGCGATCAGTCCGTTCAAACTGTAGGTCGCGTGGACAAGATCGTACCGGCGGGGAGTGAAATTCAACCCGAGTACTTTGAACAGGTTTTTTAAATAGGAGAGCTTATCACCAACCCGGATTGTCCAGACATCCAATGACACACCCATTTTTTGTAATTCAGCGATCTGGTCATTAACACCGGGAGAGCAGACGGTCTCCGGGTGGCCGGTGGAGTGGGTGATCAGCAGCACTTTCATGGGCGCCGTGACACCTTATCTGTCAGGTCGGACATGGTAATGGATCGCAGCCGGCCCCCGGCGCATTCACGGGCAACGGCTTCAAAAATGTAACGGATCTTGTCAATGTCTTTTTGTGTCTGGAACTCCCAGGGATGGCTCCACAGATGGATGATCTTCTGTTCATCGGCTGCCCGGCGGATACCCCGGATCACCCGGCGGAAACGAAGCAGGGGCAGGCCGGCGGAATCAAGAATTTTTTCAACATCCCAGTTGAAGCCCTTGAGGTGCATCGATTCGGGGATATCCAGCAATCCATCAGGCGAGTATTGAAGATCTTCCAGGTTGTAGAGTGGGGGAGTGGAAACACCAAGGATATGATCCAGTGTTTTCAGGTAACCGCCAAAATACCGGTTACGGATCCAGATGGACATCTTCTCTTCCGAGCGGAAATTCGTGAACCCGTGCCGGGTAAAAAGATCCAGATAGCCCACTTCGTCACGGGGAAAGATGACCGATTTCCCTTCCACCCCGATTCGCCGGGCAACCCGCTTCCATTCGGTGATCTCAAGATCAGCGTCCTTCTCCGTCATGGCCGTGGGAGTAAAAACACGATGCGTATAGCCGTGAAAGCAAATCTCATGGCGTCCGCGCTTTTGGATATCCTCCACCACATCCGCCCCGTACCAGAGGGGGTGGTTGGTGCCATAGGCTTCATCATAACTCTTGTATTTTCCCTTCCATCCCTGTATCGGACAGACTGGGCATTTCTCACACTCGCTGTAAAAAATGTGCCCGGTAATAGCCCAGGTGGCATGGATATCAAATTCATCCATCAGGTCAAGCAAACTGTGGATTGCCCAGCGTTCCCGTGAACCGTCCGGTGAGAACAGAGTCGCCCGCTCATCATCCAGGTCAAAGAATCCGGTGGAGAGTTCGGTGTCCAGAGAAAAAAGGAACAGGCCGGTATTGTCATTTGCCATATTTTGCCATCCCGTATTCCAGTGCCCTGTTCAGGTCGGCAGCGGCTACAGACCATGTCCAGCGCTTTGATTCCTTCCTGGCCATCTCGCCCATTTCACGCAATTGTGAGCGGTTTTCCCAGGCTTGTTCCAATGATTCAACCAGTGATTCAAGGGTCGATTCCCCGGCCCAGATCACATAGCTCCTATCACCGATCACCCGGGTGTGGCAGATGATCCGTGTGGCCAGGATGGCCAGCCCCGACGCGGCATATTCAAACAA
This sequence comes from uncultured Leptolinea sp., assembly GCA_964424035.1. Classification (GTDB taxonomy): domain Bacteria; phylum Chloroflexota; class Anaerolineae; order Anaerolineales; family Anaerolineaceae; genus Leptolinea. Next base: position 20,051 of record CAYRHB010000002.1, on the reverse strand, counting down.
CTTGATCGGGCTGCTGACCCGGAATTTCAATTCATCAGGGAAGGGCAGCACCCCTATATGCGCTTGTGCCAGCCAATCCTGGATGGTATCGTGCGGGACCGGAGGCTGCACGCGAACACATCCCCCCGCTTCTTTTTCCAGCTGAAGCAGGTCATCCATTTCGGTCCCGCCGCCGACATAGGTTATATGGAAGTTCATCCCACGGCGGTTGGCTTCGACCACCGCCCGGCCCAGCAAAGCCAGATTCCGTCCGTCGCTCATGGACCCGATGTAGATCAGTTTTACCTGCTCTTCAACATTCGACCAATCCCGGCTGCCGGCAGCCCGGTCAAACATCTCCGGCTGCACACCGGAACTCCATGTCCCCCAGAACCTGTCTTGCGGAAATTTCAGCGCGTCCGCCATCGGAGCGGTTATGGCAATGCGGCCGTCAACCGCACCATGATTGGCCAGCCAGTTCTCCAAAAAGAAATACAGGTCACGCACCCGGTCTTTAAGAGTGGAAATATCCGCGGGTTGCATGGGCAGGGAGCGGATATCCTGTACAAACACCGGTTTTTTCCTGCCAGTGATCATCCGGGCAATTTTTGCCAGGAAGAAGGCGGGGACTGAAAATTCATGGAACATGACCGCATCCGGTGATGGATCCAGGGTGGCGATAAACCTCTTCACACGCGCGTGGAAGATCAACTGCCGGATGAGGTAAATCTCAGGCATGGGAATGCCCGTATATACAACACCCAGTTTATTATGCGTTCCGGGTGCGTCGGGTGCGATAAGCGTCACCTTCCAGCCAATTTTCCGCAATTCTTGAGTGGTAAACAGCCAGGTGGAAATATCCAGACCATCAAATGGCGATGTATTGATCCATACCAGATGTCTTTGTTTTTTGTCCATGAGGTCTATCTATAACCCGGCAGTGTGTGCGAATGTGGGATCCATATTGATATTATTCGGAGAACCGTTTGATGAAAGGATACAAGACAATGTTTTTCAGCGTATGCCAGGGTGACTGGCTGAAGGCATAGAAGAGGAACTGGAAGACTGCCGGAATGTCGCGAATGGAGAATGCTTTCCGGGCTAATTGCAGAAATGATCTGGTTTTCGTCGCAGGGCTCATCCAGGGCATGCGGGGAAAGTAATTGCGGATCACCCGCGCGTGCGCCCGGAATATCTGCTTCGATTTCGTATTGGTGAGCGAATCAGGGTGGTCGCGATACTGGTAAAGATTCCTGGCCAGCGGACGGAAATTATATCCATTGACCATCGCCCTCAGCTCAAACTCCAGGTCTTCGGCCAGGTAAGTGGTCTCGTCATAATAACCCACGTTGTCATGGATGACCCGGCGGTACATGAAACTACCACCGATCACGTCAGTCAGCCCGAGTTTCTTCCAGTCACCGGCTTCCACGACCTCGATTGTGTTTCCGTCTTCATCAATGATGTCCGAATCGGTGTAGATAAATCCCACATCCGGATTATTGTCAAGAAAGTCAGCCATTTCCTGAAACGCTGTTGGTTTGTACAGGTTGTCATCCGAAGTCCAGGTGACAAAGTCCCCCTCCGCCATGCGGAACCCGGTGTTCAACGAACCCGGGAGGCGCTTGTTCTTTTTGTTGCGAACCGATTTAATGCGTGTGTCACGGTCACGAAATTCCGCGATGATCTCCGGAGTGGAATCCGTGGAACAGTCGTCAACCAGCAGCAATTCCCAGTTTCTGTGGGTTTGGTCCAGAATACTCTGAACGGATTGGCGTAGGTATTGTTCGCCATTATAAACAGGTAAAACCACAGATATGCGGCTATTTGACATTCATTAATTATATCAGCAGGGAAAAATTGCCCCCACACCATCGTTTGGTCATTAAACAGGCCGTTCCTTCCGCCTGCGTTCAAATTGGACCATCAGGGTTCGGATGAGAATGTGGTAATCCATCCAAACCGACCAGTTTCGGATGTAGTACTCATCGAGGTGCGCCCGGGTTTTGTAGGAAGAATCCCTGTGGCTTGAAACCTGCCAGAGGCCGGTGATTCCCGGAAGAACTTGCGAGAACATTGGATAGAAATTGCCATAATGAACGATCTCTTCTTCTGTGATCGCCTGTGGCCCGATCAGACTCATTTCGCCGTTGAAAATGTTGAACAATTGCGGCAGGTTGTCCAACCCGGAATGGTACAGGAACCGGCCGATGCGGGTATACAGATGATCTTCCTCCCGGGTGTGGCGCAGGTCTGTGTATGGTTGGGTTTCCTGATTGGGTTCCCGGATTGTCCTTCTCTCATCATCGGCTGTGCTGTGCATGGTGCGAAATTTCCATTTTTTGAAGTATTGATTATTCCGGCCCAGCCGCTGCCTGTATGTGATCACTCTGCCGGATGATCCCAACCGCACCAATAGCGTGAGGAGAAGGAAGAGCGGCAAGGTCACAGGCAGGGTCAGAAACAGGAATGCGAGGTCAGCCAGCTTTTTACCAGCCCGGTTCCAGGTGCTCAGCAGGTTGTGACCGATCTCCAACCCCAGGATCTCACCGATTTCATACGGGTGCGACCACAGGCTGTTGACATGGCGGTCTTTCGAAATGACCAGCAAATGCCGGAACCTCAAGTACTGTTCATCGGTTACCAGTTGCAGGAATTCCTTGTTGATCTCATCTGTCACCAGGATGGCTGTGTGAATACTGGAAAACATATCGACCATTTCCGGCTGTTCAATAAGATCGATCGAACGGATGACCGGTATCCGCGCCGGGGCACTCCGGTCGGCCATTCTCCGGTCAACCACTACCACAGGCCACAATCCGGATTGGGGATGGTCAGCCAGATATTCCGCCACCTCTGATCCGGCAGGTCCGAAACCAATGATGACCACCGGTTCAGAGCATAGGGTTTTTCCCGCGCAGATGTCACGGATAGCCTCGCGGCCGAAGGGAATCAGTACAAGGCCGATCATCCAGGCAATCAAGGCGAATAACCGGGAATCATCTTCAGCCCCGGGCAGGTAGTGTGAGATGGCGATCAGGGCCAGAAAGAAGGACGCGGACGCGTAGGTCAGGCGGTGGATCTCCTGGATGTGTGATAGTCCGCTGGAATACAGACCGGTAAGGAAAAAAATGACAAACGCCAGTGGAATAAACGCGAACAACTCAAAATAAATTCCGGGAATTGCCTGTGATTGGATGGCAAACTGGATCCAGATGGCCAGGAAAAGTGATATGGCCAATGACAAAAAATCTGACAGGCAGTAAAAGGCGTATTTGAAGAACCGTGAATGGCGGTTGATAAAACCCGTTTTGATGTCCGGGAACGTGGAACGCTTTACGGTCTTTAACGGTATATTGGTCACGGTTCATTCACCTCGCAATTGGATCATCCCTGAACGTAAATGAGGTTTCCGGAATACCGGTTGTACAGAGCGTGGAACCCGGATGAATGGTGTTTTATAAGGAAGAATTGGGTTGGGGAGGGAACGGGTCTGGCGTCGATCGGAAAAATCAATATTCATTAAGAAAAGCGGTTGATTCGATACTTCTATTATATACAACCATACTGAAAGGGAAACTGCATATTACCTGCGTTTCCAACAGAAGAGAATTACCGCCGGCGGGATCATAATCGCTATAATTGTTCATATCTGGTCCACTGAAGGAGACAGAGCTGATGTTTGAGATGATCGCCTTTGATGCCGATGATACCCTGTGGGAAAATGAGGCATACTATCAACAGGGGAGGGATACCTTTCACCGGATACTGGAACCCTATCGGATACCTGCGGATTTGGACGCGCGGATGGATGCAACAGAAAACCGGAACATTCCGTATTTTGGGTACGGGGTGAACAGCTTTATTTTTTCCATGATTGAAACGGCCATTGCGGCAACCGGGGGGAAAATTTCAGCCGGTGATATCCAGAAGATCGTGGATATTGCCCATGGGATGCTTGACCAGAAGGTGGATCTTTTTGAACACGTGGAACCGACACTAAAAAAACTTGCCGGGTTGTATCCGTTGATGTTAATCACCAAGGGCGATCTGCTGCATCAACAGAAAAAGCTCAACCGGTCCGGCCTGGAAGTGTATTTTCCACGGGTAGAGGTGGTGGCAGATAAGACCCGCGCAACATACGAGGGGATATTGACCAGATACCAAATTAAACCGGAAAATTTCCTGATGGTCGGTAATTCCATGCGGTCTGACATCATTCCGGTACTGGAACTTGGCGGACATGCCATATATATTCCCAGTAAATTAATGTGGTTTCATGAGCATTCTGACCTGCCGGAAGAACTGGCAGCAAATTTCACCGAACTGGAACACCTTGGTCAGGTGGTGGATTGGATCACCGCATCTGATAAATAAGGAAAAAATAAGCGGTTTTAGCCGCCAAAAATTTAAGAGAATCGCCGATTTAAAAACGGGATTCGTTGTTTTGAAAGTGGTACACTGTTTTCAAATTCCGGACCGGTTGGCGGAAGGTTTGTTTATCCATCAGGCTGTTTTCATGGAGGGATGGCAACGCTCAGACTGATGCAGGCAGTGTTATTGGAAGGGACCACATTTCAGGAATAAGATCGCGTTCATAAAAGCGCCTGGCATGAACAGCCAGTAATCTCTCTGGCAAAAATACTTTATCAACTCAAGCCATATTTATGGTTCTGTTCAACGCTGATATATGTGACCGGTTTTACCCATGAAGGTAGATGGATGATCCGTTTTAATCCAGCAATCTCGCCCGGGTGCTAACCGAAACATATATTGATCCCGGGAAAAAAGATTTTGATGAAACGGAGAAAAAACCTGACAGTTTCGTAAGTGGAGGTAGTTCTTTCAAAACTGCAAGTGGATTCTAAATAAAAATTAATCGAACTTCATAGGCGGCATTATAGAATGTTAGGAAATTTTGATAGGAACATAAACCGCTCTCATTGATCTATCCAGGCCCCGTGTTTTGAAGTTGCTGTTGTTCGGATTGGAACAGTCGGCAACTGAAGGGAGACTTGAAGATGGTAGTAAGCTTTTCAAACAAATCCATACGCCTGATCGCAATTCTGCTGGTCGTGGCAATGGTAATCCCCGTGAATGCTTATCCGGTGCGGGCAGACGCGACTTTCTCCATAAGCGGAGCTATTTCTCCGGCGTTTTCTGTTACACAGGTGAAATTCAATGATGGGCAGGTAGATTGGCCCGGCGTGATGGCCCCCGATGGCCTGTCGTACTCGATAACGGGATTTGCAGGCGAAGCGGCCGGAACCGTAACCGCGAAACCGGCTGCCGGTTATACCCTTGAACCGGCAAACGGATATGCCGGCCTGATGGTGACCTCAGACCAGGAAGGATTGGATTTTCGCGGGATTCCCATGTTGATATCGATCAGCGGGAATGCCGGCGTCCCTTCGGTGGATATTCATCCAACCGGCGTTGATCCGGTCTCTGCAAATGATGAAGGCAACTATTCCTTTAAAGTACCTTATAACTGGTCCGGGGTTGTCGTACCATCCCTTGCGGGGTTCCGGTTTACCCCGGAGAAGAGGGAGTTCTCACAGTTGACATCCGACCAGATTTTGGATTTTACAGCGGAGGCAGTCAACCTCGCCATTTCCGGTAATGCCGGGATGCCCGGGGTTGTGCTTGAGTTCTCCGGTGTTGGCCCGGTCGTCTCCGACGAGACCGGGGCTTACAGCGCGTCTGTGCCGTATGGTTGGTCCGGGTCGGTGACTCCCTCACTGGCGGGTTACCATTTTTCCCCCGAAAGTCAGACGTTCAACCCGCTGGCGGCAGACCAGGTCCTTGATTTTTCGCCGGTACCGGATACATATACGATCTCCGGCAATACGGGCGCGGCCAATACGGCTGTGTTTTATACAGATGGCCCGCCAGTTTATTCTGATGCCGCGGGGGCATACAACCTGACCGTGCCTGCCGGCTGGACAGGTACCATAAATGTCTCGCTGGAAGGGTATGAGTTCAGCCCTTCCGAGCAGGTTGTCGTGGATGTACAGGAGAACCGGACGCTGGATTTCAACTCTCAACCGGTGGTCACCAACACTCCGCTTCCCACGGAAACACCGGCATTTACCAGTACGCCGTTGCCGACGGCTACACCAGAGTTTCTCCCCACAGTGGCCGAGCTTCCTCCCACAACAGGTATGCCGGTGGTTGTTGCTTCTGTACCTGCTACTTCTGTACCTGCTGCTTCTGTGCCTGAATCGGCGATTAATGCGGTTGGAGCGGGAACCTATGATGATACGTCATCGAGCATCCAGTATACCGGCCGCTGGAAATTCTATCGCGGCGGCGGACCACTCAAGCGCACCGACCATTACACCCAGGTAACGGACGCGGAAGCCAGCCTGGTTTTCTATGGGACTCATGTGGATTATTACTATGTGACCTACAAAACCCGGGGACATGTGAGGATCACCATTGATGGAATCCGGATGGCTGATCTGGACCTGTATTCACGAAAATTGCGCTGGCGGCAAATTTGGAGCAGTCCGGTACTTGAACCCGGAATCCATACAATAACCATCACCCGGCTGGATGGCTATATTGATGTGGATGCGTTCATCGTGACGGAGGATGATGAGCCGCGAGTGGAATTCACCCAGACCGCGGTTCCACAGAATACAGCTACGGTTGGAGTGCCCACAGAGGTTCCCCCGACATCTACATATACGTCCGTGCCGGCTGCTACTCAAACGGCAACCATCCTGCCCACATCCACACCAGTCACCCAACCAACCGCAACGAAGACATCCGTTCCCACCTTCACACCCACAATGACGCCCACGTTCACGTTCACACCGACCAACACGCCCACTGCGATACCTTCATTCACACCAACCACCGTCCCATCATCCGGCGGGACTGTCTTCTCAGCCGATTTCGAATCCGGTGATCTGTCCGCTTTTGATGGTTCTGCCGGCGAGATCTTCGGGAAGGGGGCATACTATGACATCAGCGTTGCCAACTCTCCGGCTATTGGAGGTTATTCCGCCGCGTTGACCATTGGATCAGGGCGATCCACGGCTGCGTATCTGTTTACGTATGCTGTTCCCCGGACTGAACTGGGTATCTACTCGGCGGATTTCTACATTCCGGGTAATGTGGTTCCTGATAATTGGTGGAATGTGATGCAGTGGAAAAGCGTGGATAATACCTACAACATGCCGATCATTCATATGAACATCCTCGAAGAAGGTAATGGACTGATGCTCATAATGTTCTATACGGCGGGCGGCACTTCCAGCAACCCGAATGTGGTGATTGCCCCGGTCAACCCGATGCAATTCCCCACAGACCGGTGGGTAAATATTACGGCGTATTACCTCTCAAAGAGCGATAATTCCGGCTATATCGAGATCTATCAGGATGGCGTGAAAATGTATGATATGCGCGGGTTCCTGACCAAACCGGGCGGAAAGGATGTCCTCTGGAGTGTCAATAGTTACGCCGACCGGATCAGCCCCAACCCGGCAACCATCTATATTGATAATATGAAAATTACCGAAGGCTGATCCCTCCTGATGACGCCTTCAAAAACTGCCCGGTCCTGCCGGACAGTTTTTTTGTGCCATACTGTTCGTTCTTCCGGTAGAATTATCCGCAAGACGATGAACAGTGCATACAATTTCCTGAAACAATACCTGGCAGACCTGCCGCTGGGTGAAGATGCGATTAATGAAATACTACCCTGTTTCCGGGTGAGGACATACAGCCGTAATTGTTTTTTTTCCAGAGCTGGTGAAGTTCAAAACAGGCTTGGATTTGTGGTTAATGGTGTGTTTGCCATGCTGGTCGAAAAGCCGGGCGAGGCGGTTTTTGTCAAGAATTTTCTGCAACCGGGGGAGTTTTTATTGGCTGCCTTTGATCCACGGGAGGAGAATGTGGTAACCATTCAGGCACTGCGTGAATCGCTGGTTTTGGAAGCGCGCTACTCTGATATTCATGCCCTGTTTGCCCGATTCCCTGATTTTCGCGAACTTTCCGGACGGGGTCTTCAAAAACGTTACCGCGATATCTGTGACCGGTTGGAGCAAATGGCCATGCTGGATGCCGGCAGCCGGTATGCCGCCTTTCGAGAAACCTTCGGGGCATTGGAGGATGAGATACCACAACACATGGTGGCTGCCTATATCGGGGTGACTCCCACACAATTGAGCCGGATACGCCGCAGAGGGAAATTTGCCTGATTTTTATCAACATTTGTAAATGACAACCTGCCCTCCCTGCTGTATCGTTGGGGAAATTCAATTCCGGAGGGACTTATATGTCAGAACAACCTGTTATCGATGAAATGGCGTTAAAACAGGCTCTTAAAGGTGTGCATGCAATGTATATCAAACAACAAATCACGCTTCTAAATGCGTTGAAGGCTGAATACGGTACGGGGGTGGTGGACACCGTGCGTGAGACAAATAGCCGGGATGTGTGCCGGGCATTTCACGATCTGGCGGACCAATCGGGGAAGAAGTCTATCGAGGATCTGGTGAACGCATTGTGGGAGCCGCTTCGGAGCAAAGGATACGCATTCACAATGGAAGCCATGGATGGCGGTATTCAGATGAATTGTACCGCCTGCCCGTTCGCGTCCATGTATAAGGCATTGGGTGGAGAGGAATGGGGGTATGCCCTTTATTGTGCCGCTGACGCGGACCTCACAAAAGCATTCAATCCGCAAATTGGTTTTAGACGCACCCGGACCCTGATGGAAGGTCATGCCTGTTGCGACCACTTTTATCATGATCTGGACTGAGGGAAGACGTTCGGGGATTGACGCTAAAACAAAGGGGTGGTGGAAAACCGCCCCGGTTGATTTTATTCAGGTTATTTTTTCCGCCTCCCGCTCAAGCCGGCAGAAGCTCCCGCATCTGCGAATAGATGAACTTCGCTGCCTGTTTGGGGGCAAGCCGGGCGAGAAAGTTCATCAGTTTTGCGTCTGAGCCAACAAAGACGTGGTAATCATTGGACTCAATCCCTTTCACGATCAATCGGGCTGCTTCCGGCGCCGAAGTCATTTTCATGCTCGATCGTTTGGTGTTTTCCGGATCGGTTGGCATGGCAACTCCTGAATTTACCGTGATGCCGGTTTCAATGGCGCCGGGATACACGGTGGTTACATGGACGTTAGTTCCCAGAAGTTCGGAGTGTAAACCGTCAGTCAGGGCGTTTACAGCAGCCTTGGACGCACCGTACGCTGTTTGCCCGGGAACAGGCAGGTAACTACCCATACTGGAAGTATTGACGATATGCGCTTCGGGTCTTTTCAATAGATGGGGCAGGAAGGCTTTGGTCATATAGACCGTGCCCCAGAAGTTTATGTTGAAAACCCGTTCGATCTCCTTGATATCCAGATCTTTGATACGTACGAATCGCTGAATGATCCCCGCGTTATTAATGATGCCGTCCACGGCTCCATGGGCCTGGATGACGGCATCCGGTAATGCGGATACGGCAGCCCGGTCAGTGATGTCTATGATATGGGTTGACAATTGACCCTGTTGAGCGTCTGCGAGTGCCGCAGTCTCCTCCAATGATGGTTTGTTGATATCCACCGCGGCGACGCGGGCTCCTTTCTTCAGGAGCAAAAGCACAAGTTCGCGCCCCATTCCATTCCCGCCGCCTGTGACTACAAATATCTTGCCATTTACTTTCATATTGACACCCTCTTGATGGTACATTCCGGTTGTCCGGAACCGGAAAGAAAAAATTTCGTGACAGAAATTTACTACAAAGCCTATGTTTATTATATGAATAACGATATCCAGTTGCAGGAAATGTACATTGTTCCCGGAGATTAATCGACGGAAGCCCCATGGTGAGGGGCTTCCGTCATTTAAAGGAGATTGGAGAGTGCGTTAAATGCGTGTGGTGGTAAAAGCCTTGCCGTCTTCCTTGCAGATTCGTTTGATCATATTACGGCCGGACAGACCGGCGGTTGGCAGGCCGCCGCCCGGTTCCACCCACTGGCCAACCATGTAGAAGTTACCCAGGCCGGGAAGGGTGTGGGCAAGACCGCCGGCAAAAACCTTGCTCATATTCTGCGTGGTCAGCCGCCAGCCTTCGAATGAACCCTGCCAGTTGCCGGTAAAACGTTCAGTGGTCAGAGGGGTGGCAACATCCACCACTTCCACGTCTTTTTCAAATCCGGGCAGATATTTATCAATGGTCGAGATGACTGTCAGGGCAGCCTGTTTCTTCTCGGCGTCATACCGTTCGGGGTCTTCCGCCAGTTGTTTCCAATAATCGTATCTGGTGTCGAACATGGCCATCACAACGGTTTTGCCTTCTGGAGCCAGCGTATGGTCATACCCGTAATGTTTTACCTGAATAAATTCGCGATCGACTCCGGCAATTGTGATGGGTTTGTCCAGAATCTTGACCAGTGTGTGCGGCTGGTCGGCCATATCCCGTTTTACACCGAGTGATACCATCACCAGCGGTTCAAAGATCTCTCCCTTGCGGTAATATTCCTCCAATTCGGGATCCCGATACTGTCCGCCCAGCATATGGTTTATGGTGGCGAAACCATCGGCGGCAGAAATGATCCGCCCGGCCCGGAATTCACGGCCGTCTGTCAGGCGGATGCCCACCGCCCGGTTATCTTCCACCAGGATCTTTTCGACCCGCGCTTTGTAGTGGATCTCACCGCCCAGCGTTTTGTAGTGTTTCTCGATGGATTGGGAGAAGGGCAGGCTACCTCCGATGGGATAACCGGCATCTTTTTTGTTCTGCCAGCCCATGGTATACAGCAAACCCATCATTGGAAAATCCGGCAGATCGAACATATTCTTCCAAATGGTCTGCATGAACGGGTCTTTAAACCGCGCGGAGAATTGCTTCACGTTCATCTTTCCGAATTTCAAATACACCCCCATCATGGGCAGCATGGAAACCAACCCCTTTAGCCTCGCGCCCGGGGTTTTAGGGTCTTCCACCGGCATGTCAATACCGCCCAGTTTGCGGACCGCGCCGCAAAAATCACGGATTACAGCGGCATCCACCGGAGCCAGTTCCAGCATGTGTTTTTCCAGTCGGTCGACATCGGTGTACATATGAAAGACACGGCCGTCCGTGTTCTCCACGGTGATGAAGGCTTCATGGTCAACAATATCCACATCTTTCAACGCGCCCAATTCTTCCCACAGTACGTGTGACCCGGATTTGGGATTGGAGCCTACCAGCCAGTGGATACAGCCATCGAAGGTGTAACCCTTGCGCTGCCATGAAGTACAAAGACCGCCCGGTAACGTGTGCATTTCGAAAATACTGGTCTTGTACCCATTCATTTGACCGTAAACACCTGCGGCCAGACCGGCGATCCCGCCGCCTATGATGATGATCGAATTATCATTCATATTCTTTCTCTTTGAGTTGTTTGTGATTGACTGCGCTATCTTTTAATACGTCATTCCCATGGATTGGTTGTATGCGGGTAATGGTAGTAAATGGTGGTGGATTTTCATTTGATTTTGAAATCAGAAAACACGGGATGGTTCTATCCGACCAGATCGTCAATGCTTACCAGGAGTTTCTCTGCGAGAATTGTAAGGACATCAATTGAACCTTTTCGTGTGCCGGTTTCGATTTGGGAAAGATAGGGGATGCTTATCCCTGCTTTTCCGGCTAACTGTTCCTGGGTTAATCCACGATATTCACGCCAAATTTTGATAGGATTCCCACCGTCAAGAAGGGTATAGGCTACATTGGCAGGCACGGTCTCTGTATCGCCCCTATCAAGTGAGCTTCTGATTCGGTCATAGTCTTGAATATCTTCCAGCATCTCTGCCTTTTCAACCAGTTGCTGATATTGTTCGTATGGTATTACCGCCCATTCCGGTGTCTGGTCTTTTTTTATTATTTGAACACTCATTTGTACACCTCGCCCCTGGGGGCAATTTTTAGAATGAGAATTACCACTTCCTCATTCATGATTTCATAAATAATTCGCCAGTCTCCAACACGCAACCGGAAACCGGGACGACCCTGCAATTTTGTTACGTTCAGGTTGTTGGAAAAGGGATCTTGAGCCAGATAATTGATCTTTGAGCGAATAAGGTCAGCGGTATTGCGTGGCATCTTTCGCAATGACCGTACCGCCTGCAGGGAAAATTGTATTTGGTACACACAATTATATTAGCATATTGCTAATAGAAATGCAATAGATTATTAACATATATTGATAATTATCCAGGTTTTTTCCAAACCCAAATAATTCACTTGACAATTACTAAAAATTCGATTAATATCGAAATAGATACCTGTAAATATAGACATATATCAAATTTGTGATCGGAGATCCCATTGTGCAATATAGTGAGAATTCATTGCTAGACATGTTAAAAGCCCTGGCGGATGACAGTCGCCTGACGTTGATCCGTCTTCTCCATGAGAAGGAACATACCGTGGGGGAGTTAGCCGGCCTGTTGAATCTGGGTGAACCGACGATATCCCATCATTTGTCCAGACTGCGGGAAAACGGACTGGTAAACCTGCGTATGGCGGGCAACCAGCGCTTCTACCGTGTGAACGAGACCGGGTTAACCCGGTTCAAACGCCTGGTGGCGGATATCGAAAAGAACCGGCCGGAACCCGAGCCCGTACAACCAGATCACGAGTGGATTGCCGCCCTCGGGTGGAGTCCGGCGGACCAGAAGGTACTGCGGGATTATACAGAGGGCAGAAAGCTGACCCATTTGCCATCCAAACGCGGAAAAACGCAGGTCATTCTGCGGTGGCTGGCGACACTGTTCGAACCGGAGCGTTTGTACAATGAGGCAGAGGTGAATCTGATCCTTAAGTCAGTGTACGAAGAGGATTTCGTCAGCCTGCGCCGTGACCTGATCGACATGGGGTACCTGCGCCGTGAGATCGGTGGAGGCAAGTACTGGCGTACGCCGGAAAATGGTTATTAAACATCAAAACAGGCTGCATTCCCGGGAGTGCAGCCTAAATAATCCAATGTATCGAATAATTACTCCTTAAAAATATCCGCCAGGTGCATGTTTATGTGGCGCAGATAATCATCCATCACAAATTCAAGACGTACGGGTTTCTCATGGCCGATATTGCACGGGTTGTCAAATACCTCCGCAGGTATCCGGTCGAGTACGGCGCACAGATGGCGGTTGACCATCACCCACAGGTCGATGAGTTCGCGCCAGTCGCGTTCGTCATAACCCTGCAAATCCACCCAGACTTCCTGTTTGTAGGGAGGAAAATCAATGGCAGCGTTATACCCACCGCGCACAAAGCGCTGGTGGTTGTTCAGAGCTGAATCAATGAGATGCCCCAGGATCTGCTGTTTGCACCATTCCCCCGGCGCGGGCCTGGCCCGGGCATCTTCAGCGGTGATGGCAGTCATCCGGGTGGCAGCCTGTTCAACGGTTTCACGGATTGTTCTGGCGGTGGTGTGCATGGTGATAACCCCTTCTATTTATCTGGATAATCGATTGTACAGGAGAATTGGATTTTGAATAGGTCATTTGCCGGCAAGGATCGGGGGCGGGTCCATCGGACCCGCCCCCACCGCCAAGACTGTAATCACCACTAACTGGGAGGGAGGGAATTTTCAGTAGAATCCGATACGCAGGTCGGTCTCACCGATATGCGTGATCGGTTCATATTCCTTGACCGGCGGTGCCCAGGAGGCTGTCTGGTTGCCGCCATGGTGTTTGGCCTGTGTGAGTGCCTGGTCGCAACCGGTGATCAATTCTTCCAGGGTTTTCATGGATGGCTCCAGCGCTGCAACCCCCTGGCTGACAGTAATAGGAACCGGATTGCCATCCACTTCAAGCGGAATGTCTGACACCCGCCGCCTCAAGCGTTCTGCCAGTGACTGGGCGTAGCGGATGGTGGTTTCAGGCAGCAGGATGAGTAATTCTTCCCCGCCCAGACGAACGCGGATATCCGATTCACGCAATTCGCGGTTGAACAATTGGGCGAGTTCCTTCAGGATATGACTGATTATTTCTTCATCAAAGGATGCTTTCAGGTTGGATAGATTGTCTATATCCACCAGGATGGTACTTAATGGCCGGTGGTAGCGTTTTGACCGCCGGAATTCTGCCTCGGCAATCTCAAAGAAATGCTGCCGCGAAAGAAGCCCGGTGAAACCGCTGATGGGTATGGTGTCTTGATTAGACCTGTCCTGTTCCTTCAATTTTTGACGGACACGCAGATTGGAGACCACTACGCCGGAATGGACGGCCAGCAACCGCCCAATATCGTAGAAATGCTGGTCGGGGAGTGGAATCTCACCGAAGGTGAGGGAAACAATACCCAGTGTTTCCCCATGGCTCGCAATGGGAAACACGGGTGTGGTCGTCCGTTCGACTGGCTGGTTATCAGGATGCACCTGTCTGGCCTGCCTGACCAGTTCCTTTGTTACTTCGGGAGGTGTTTCCTGTGGTCTGACCGACATGACAGAATTTTCATGCATGGCAATATAGGTCATGTCCTGCGGTTGGAATACCTGACCGAAGATGTGGATGATCTCCCGAATTGCCTCATCTTCCGTTCGGGCGCAGGAGATACTGGAGAGAAGGTCAAGCGCCTGGGAATAGCTGGTATGTGATGGTTTCTTGGTGGTTACATTCTTATGAGCAGGTCGGGTATATGTTTGCATTTTTCACTCCATTATTATTCGTTCGAAGAACGGATAACGGCGAAGGCTATATTCGCTCAGACCGGCGATGAAAATCGGTTAACGATAAACGGGCAATATCGCGTGTTCGGCCAAATGAAGTTATCTGTTGCAGATTGATATCACCATGTATACCAATAATGGATGGTTGATCAGAGATACAGGCAGTGAATGGTATCCCGTAGTCGGCGGCTGATGATGACACACATCGTTTGCACCCCCCCTGAAATCGTAAACCCGGAAAGACCGCCGCTTTCTGGAAAGCCATCAGATCACCTGCCCAACAGAGTGTTGCCGGAGAGATGGTTTGTAGATATAGAATAGTACATTCCGCAGGAAATTGCTACTAAGAGTCCGCTCAGATTGGCGAAAAATGAGCACCAATTTTATGGCAAATGTAAGCTGCAATACCGGGTTAAATGTAAGGATTTACAAAATTAGCCTGTATGAACAGACTCCCCGTGTTGCCAGTTTGTATCGGGTTGATTTTTTAGAAAACCTTCAACCAGCAGCCTGATCCAATTCAGGTCAGATCCAGTTTCCCGGCTTTCTCTGTCAATTCACGTAACAGACGGGTTGTTTCTGCCCGCCGGTCAGGATCCAGGCTGTCTGCCAGGTCACGCACCCATTTGAGGTGTGATTCAACGCAGCCGGCTGCCATTCTCTTCCCCTGTTCTGTCAGTTCAACCCGACGAACCCGCCGGTCTTCCGGAATTTCGCACCGCCTGACCAGACCCTGTTGTACCATGCGTTCCACCATCTGACTGGCTCCCGCAGGAGATACCTGCAGCAGATCGGAAACACCGCTCACCTCGCACGCACCATGATAATGGATGTGCAGAATCAGGTTCATCTGCCCAAAGGTCAGGCCGGTTTCCCGGCTGAAGTGGTTGATATCATGCATCCAGAGCCGGGCAAATGTGGCTGTCCATTCCATGATGGCTTCATCCAGGCGGTTGGTCATATGAGGGGGAGTGTTCGGTTCTTGACAGGATTCCATAATCCGATTATATATAATATACCTTAACTATTCAAGGTTGTTAACTAAATTGGATCCTTGAAGAGGAAAATATCATGCAAATTCTATCTGGAAAAATAGCGGTTATTACCGGAAGCACACGTGGACTGGGTCTGGCCATTGCGAAGGCGTATGCGGAAGAAGGCGCCGCCGTGGTCATTTCAGCCCGCTCGGCCAATGCGGTCGATCGAGTGGTTGATGAATTATACACAGCCGGGCATCAGGTAGCCGGCATGGCAGTCGATGTTTCCGATGTGGGACAGGTTCAGGCGCTGGCGGATTTTGCCGTGAAAACATTCGGTCGCATCGATATCTGGGTCAACAATGCCGGAACCACAGGCCCTTATGGCCCGACAACCGGTTTGGATCCCAGGGTATTTTCCGGGGTGGTTGGGACCAATATCCTGGGAACCTACCATGGTTCTATCTTCGCGCTGCGGCAGTTTAAAAAGCAGGGTGGGGGAAAATTGATCAATATGCTGGGGATGGGATACAACAAACCCGCGCCCTGGCAGAATGCCTACGGTTCCAGCAAGGTATGGATCCGGAATTTCACGAAAGCCCTGGCAGAGGAAAACAGGGATTTCAGGGATATCGGCATCCACGCTCTCAACCCCGGAATGGTGTTAACAGACCTGTTGGTACGTAACGAGGTCATCGCCGGGTCGGAAGACCGGTTGAAGAGTTTCCCAACGATCGTTCGAATGTGGGCCAAACCCGGTGATATTCCCGCCCGCAAAGCTGTCTGGCTGGCATCACCGGCTACCGATGGCAGGACCGGACTGGAGGCCAATGTCTTTACGTTCGGGGTCATGCTGAAGGGCGCTTTATTGGAAGGGTGGCGGCGGATCTCCGGGCGTGTTCCCGCGAATACTGAAGTGGATATGACCGTGGTTCCCGAATGGGAACCTGAACAGAAATAAGAGGTGTAGATTTGTCTCAGGAATTGCGGATCAGTATCGAGTTGATCTTTAACATAACCTACCTGGTCGCCATCTGGACAGTGGTGGTTTTGATGCTTGCCCGTTTGGGAAAAACAAGTGAAACCCACCGGCCGGTCTTTAAGCGCATGATCTGGATGTTCGCTCTGCTGGCTCTGGGTGACACCGGGCATGTGGGCTTTCGCGCCTTCGCCATTCTGAATGGGGGTTTTGAGGCCCATTCAGGACTGGTGGGGCTGGGCGCGTTGAGCACGGCGGTGACCATTACGTTCTTCTATATGATCCTGCTGGATATTTGGCGGGTGCGATTCAACCGGACAATGGGATGGTTCCAGTGGATGTTGCTGGCAGCCGGAGCAGCCCGGTTGATCATCATGGCTTTTCCGCAAAACCGGTGGGAGCTTCTGGTGCCCCCCTACGGATGGAGCCTGCTGCGCAACAGCTTCCTGGTGGTGCAGGGACTGGGTGTGATGCTGCTCATCCTGCGCGATGCCCGCCGTTCTGGCGATAAGCCCATGGAATGGATCGGATGGATGATCGCGGGCTCGTACCTTTTTTATACCCCGGTGATCCTGTGGTCGTCCGCCATTCCGCTGCTGGGTATGTTGATGATTCCCAAGACCTGCGCTTATGTTGCCGCGGCGTTCATCGCCTGGCGGATGATGGTTAACAGCCAGAAAATCAGCGCGAAATAATACCTGCGGGAAAAAAGAACAGGCGGAATCAACCGTGATTCCGCCTGTTTATGATTTACCGCTTCGGGCATTATGAGGCATCAGGGTGGAACGATGAGGGTCAACTTGGGTTTAATTTTCAGCAAAGGCGTGGTGGGTGTAAAGGTCGGAGTCTCTGTAGCCGGTGGGATTACGTTGACCAGTACCCAGAAAGCATTACTCCCGTTAGGCTGGATGCCGAAAACAAATCCACCGGGGGCACGCAGTTTGAAGAAACCCTGATAGGAACCGGGGTCAGCCGGGGCTGTCAGGTTGACCGACACATCCAGATTGCCATTGGGGGGCACATTGACACTGGTCAGCGTGATGGCAGCCGGCGCGCCCATGGCATCGCCGCTTTGGAAAACAAGCCGGTAATCCGGCGTCCAGGTGCAGGTCCCGATGTTTTGCAGGCGCCAGGTTTTCTTGAAGGTATCACCCGGAAGAAAAGACGTATTATCCGGGATGGTGATATCCGCCACAAAGGCGGCGAGGTTGGTGCAACCTGCGGGTGAATTGGTCACTGTCAGCGTGGGCTGGGTTGTGGGTTTACCGGGAGCTGGAGCCTTCTTCCCAATGACCATGCTCTTGATCATCGCGTCCAGAGACGCCAGGTTCGGGGTGAAAGACCCCGGCTGTTCAGTGTTCAACAATTTTTGAATGTAATCCACATAGGCAGGATAATTCGTTGCAAACTGCGCATAGTCGGATTCCAGTTTCACAAAACCGTCATCCCCTTCCAGTGCGGGATGGTTGACCGGCAGAATGGCACTGATGTAATAGGCACCGTCGTCGGTCAATCCCTGGAAGGTATAGAAAAGCTGATTGTTATCGAACGGCCATGGCTGTTCACCGTATTGCGCGATGTAGCGAACTCCCGCGCCGTTCTGGAATTTGATATATTCTGCCCCTGCACGCATCAACTGCGTGGCAGGTTCCCCCAGCAGCATGGGTTGATACCCGTCTGGTGTGGCCGGTTGTTCGGCGGTCAACCGTTTCAAGGCTTCCACTTGTTTTAAAACTGATTCGCCGCCTACCTCCACAAAATCCTGCAAGGCAAAAACATTGATGCGGGGTTTAATCCGGGATGTGGCCGCATAATTCTCGAACTCAAATTGATCCATCTTCGGAGTGATGGGATTATTGACATCGAGGCTTTTATCCACCGTGCGCCCGGTCACTTTTGTTGCCACAGACGAGATGGAATAGAACGATATCTCACCGAGCTGTGTGAAATAACGGGTGGGTGGTTCTTCTGTCGGGGTGGGTGTATCGCCGGTCTGACGTTGCATCTGCCCGTTCACCCCGGATATGCCGGACGGCAGGCTGAAACCGGATAGCAACATCCCGATAAGCGCGCCAACGAACAGGATGGTTAACAACTTTCTGGGGAAAGTGGTATTCATAGGCACCTCGCTGATTGATTCAAATCCTGGCTGTTGATTGTCGGACGACCAAGGTTAACAACCACGAAAACCTGTCTTATATCTTTTTTAAATTCCCCGTCAGGTACAGGGGAATTATGGATAGACTTTTTCCATTGTACTCATAAATAATGAGCCGTACTACACGGCTTACTTAAAAAACGCCTCACAGGAAGCCCCGGGAGTAACGAAAACACACCCGGAGAAAAATACCGATATCAATATTGAACGGAGTGATACCGCACTATCATTGATCCATGTAATTACATTTGACGATCAACCATTGTCTTTGTTCTTGTGCTTCATGGCATACATTCTGGTATCCGCTTCTTTCATGCTCTCTTCAAACGAGTTGCGGATTTCGGCGATTCCAAAAGAAAAGGTGAGTTCAATATCCGGAACCGAGGATGAATACTGGAACAAAATCCGCTGGATAATGTTTTCCACCGTTTGGTATCCATTGTATTCATGGGGGATGTTGGCAAAAGCCAGCAGAAATTCATCGCCACCCCAACGGGCCACCAGATCGCCCTGGCGAAGGTATTTCCGGGCTGCATTGGTGAAATTGATCAGAATCTCATCGCCTCTGGCATGGCCGTAGCGGTCGTTTAGATTCTTGAAACTGTCCAGGTCAACCATGGCTATAAACTGGTAAAGATCCGGGTCGAGATCAAGAATTCCCCGCCGGTTCATGACTTCGGTAAGCGGATCTAGCTTGCTGGCGATTTTCAAGCTTAAGTTCTCTTTAGCCAGGTGATTGAAATCAAGGACAAGGTTGACACCAAAAACAATGGCTGAAAGCGAGATGGCGTATGGCAGGGTCAAAGGCATGGAAAGATGAAAAATAACGGAAACCGCCATCTGTAAAATGGCGAAGGTCAGGAAAAGCGTAGCCACCAACATCCACCTTGATGTTTTCGGGGATATAAAGACAATTCCGCAAAAGATGAGCAAATTGATGAATTGCAGGATGGTGGTATACCCATTGATTATATTGAACCAGTACAGGTCGGGGCAAAGGAACAGGATCAGACAGGAAATGAAAGAACTCCAGATAACCCAGTGTCCCAGGAAACCTTTCGTTTGAACACGGCGTACCAGCCCGAAGATGAGACAGGCGGCAGCCAGGTACCCTGCACTGACGACAAATTTTTCGAACCAAAGAAAGTCACCCAGGCTGCCGGTGGTTTCTCTGAAAACGGTGTCCAGGTTGAAGATTGAAGAGAGCAGTAGTGCCAGACCAATATATAGTTCGCTGCGACGCCAATCCTTCCGGATAAAACAAAACAGCAACAGGATAACGCCCACAATCCC
>CAYRHB010000001.1:34062-80140 GCA_964424035.1 uncultured Leptolinea sp. | reverse complement strand
CGGAACCATGCCTGACCTAAAAAAGACTACTGAAATCAACTTTAGGATACACGGTCAATTTTCCGCCAACCGTCGCATCCAGGATTTCACGTCCGGCTTCCTGATAGGCCTGCCGGGCGCGTATATATCCCTGTTCCGACGTGTCCAGATCGGGAAGCTGCCAGCGGAATCCTTTTCCAAAGTAGCTGCCGGAAAAATGATTGGGATCATCACCCTGGCTTACCACCGTAGTATTTGGTTTACCTTTGGTGGCAAAATTATGGTCCACACCAATCAGGATAATCTGCTGGAATCCCAGATGGAAGGCTATCTGCATGGAAATATAGGTAACCGTGGCGCTTTCCCATAACCGTCCACGAATATCTTTGGCGAACCTGGGGCCGGTATATGTGGTGAAGAGGTAATACAGGTGCTCCCGCGGATGTACCCACTGCCGTCCGCGCCATGAAATGAACGTTGGAATATCCAATGCCTGCAGGTCTGACGCACACTGTTCCACTACCAGATCGTTGACAGATACGAAGTAGGTGGTCTTAAATCCCAGTTCAGGGAACATGAGATAAAACCGGTTCATGCCGATGGTGTTCTCGTTCTTCAAACAAGACAGGTCCATCTGTTTAAGACTGGGGCCGTTCCCGATGATGAAACACCGTTCACCTTTTCGGCTATCCTTTAGGGAGGCCAGTTTCGTAACACTGTCGCGGCGGCGGGGGTCAAACGTAGCAGACGGCCATTGCTGTAACCGGACAACAGTATCACGCGCATCACGCAGAGTATTGATTACCGGTGGCGGAAGTGCCTGCTTGATGGTTTCGCGGAATTCGTTCATTCCGTGCTCAACCGGGCAGTCGCACCGCCGTCCACAACCAATGCCTGACCGGTAATAAACGAGGATTGGATATTATCCGCCATGAAATAAATGGCATGAGCAATTTCATGTGGCTGCCCGATCCTCCCGTTTACCGTCTTTCGGGCCAGATTTTCCAGCCGTTCCTGCAATGAACCGCCAGCGGCATGACCGCGGTTCATCCCATCGCGCAGCATGGGTGTATCCACCGCTCCGGGCAGAATGGCATTGACCCGCACATTATCCTTCGCGAATTCGATGGCCATGGCACGGGTTAACGCCAGCAAACCGCCTTTACTGGCGGCATAGGCGGAAACTCCTACCGAAGTGGCGACCGCATGCACACTGGACACATTGACAATGGCTCCCCCACCGGCTTCCCGCAACAGGGGAATGGCCAATTTGGTACCCAGAAATACCGAACGCAGATTGGAAGCCATCACAAGGTCCCAATCCTCCACAGTATGCTCCAGAAGTGGTTTATTGACCTGATAGGCGGCATTGTTAACCACGGCATCCAGTGATGATTTGAATTCCTTTGCTCTGGCATAGATCTCATCCATGGCATTGGGGTCGGAAATATCCGCTCTAATGAACAATCCATTGGATGGAAATTCATCACCAAAATCAGAGCGGTCTACACCGATCACAGACCAGCCGGATTCTGAGAATAATTTGACTGAAGCGCGGCCGATACCTCCGGCAGCTCCGGTGATCAATACGGTACGAGATTTGTCTGTCATGTGTGTTTATCCCTTTGAAGAACCCTGAGAATTGGACTTCAACGAATCCTCCATGACCGCATCCAGATCATCATGGGGAATTCCAAGGTCAGCAAGCAAATTATGTATGGTATTTCGATGCACCCGTTCCCAGGCAGCCGGACTGGCATTGGAATTATGCGCCGAGAGCAATATATTATCGAAAGAGACCAGAGGAGAATCTTCAGGAATCGGTTCCACCTCAAATACATCGAAACCTGCGCCACCCAGCAAACCGGAGCGTAGTCCTTCCACCAGGGCAGCCTCTTCCACCAGGGAGCCGCGTGCTGTGTTGATGAGAATAGCGCCGGGTTTGATCCACTCCATGCTCTGGTGGTTGATGATATGGAAGCTGGTGGAATTTAGATCGCAGTTCAAAGAAATGAAATCTGCCCGACCCAGTAGATCTTCCAGCGAGGTCATCTCCACGCCATTTTCCAGTACAAAATCGGGTGCGATGGGAATGATATCGTTCCCCAGGATCTTCATACCAAATGCACGCGCCCGCCGGATCACGGCTTTCCCGATATTTCCCACCCCGACAACGCCGAGTGTGCATTCACTGAGGGAACGTCCAAGATATTTGGACCATTTTCCATTTTTAACATCCCGGCTCATCCACGGGATACCCCGGGCAAAACTGAGCATCAGTCCCATCACGGTATCAGAAACTGGCAGGGTGAACGCGTTGGGGGTGTTCCTGACGGTAACGCCAACAGATTCGCCGTACTCTTTATCGATCGAATCGATACCGGTGCCCCATTTCGAGATCACTTTTAACCGCGGCAGGCAGGCATCGATTGCCCGTGGAGTAAACCGGTCATCACCACAAATCACACCGTCGAACTGACCGGCATAGGCAAGTATCTCTTCTTCGGAAAGCCGCTCGTTTACATCGGCAACGACTGGTTCGCAGCCATAGTGTTTCAATATCCCGGTGAAGCGGGAGATCGAAGGCATCATGTAGGGGGCAGAGATCAGTACTGTTGGCATGTCTTTTTCCGTGTGAAATTATACCTTTGCGAAGGTTGTTTGTCTGAAATCAGTGGGCGCCTGGAAAGCGCGAATTCAAGATTGGCGGGCTTGCAGCATCAACTCGGCGATACGGAAATCAATTTCTTCATCAATATCCCAGGCTTCCATGGCATCAAGCTCGAACATGTACGGCCGGTCGCCGATCCGGGTTCGCCGCTTTTCGATCGTCTCACGGGAAAAAATATACATACACGAATTCTCTTCATATACCGGAGGAAGATCCTGGGTCTGCAGCAGAATATTGGGGTTGTGATTTATCGCCCGCGCGAGAGAATCATACAGCCGGCTTTGAACGCGCGTTACAGAAAACAGGCTGTCATACGCCGGATAATTTGATTGCATGAAGTCGACTGCAGAACGGATGGATCCGGCTGTGAGTAATGGATTGGTACTGTGCGTTTGCAGATAAAGATCCGCCGGGTAGCGGGAAGAATCATATAGAAGAACTTCATTCATGGGAATGTTGTCAGCTTTCAGATGGTCCGGACGGTCCAGAACATCAACCGTTGGATATTTTGCTGATACCCCTTCCCGGATGTCCGGACTGTCTGTGTCTATGACGATCTTTGAGATCCCGGGAACCTGCAGCAATGTATCCAGGATGTGATGGAACAGAGGTTTGCCGGCAATAGGCCGGTAATTCTTCCCGGGAACCCGTTGGGAATGATGGCGCATGGGCACCAGTGCAACGATACGATCAAGACTCATATTGACCTCCCTGAATGTTTCGAGCCTGAAGCATCCGGGTACAGGATCGGCTCAATATTACGCGAATCGGAAGAACCCGCAACCATGGATCCTTTTGGATAATAGAATGTTTGCTTTAACTTCCACGAGAGTTGAGTGGCTGACTGACGGTAACCCAGGTAGGTTCCCCTGAATTGCGCCCATCGAAACCGGATGATCTCATAGATACGGCGCAACTTGCTGTCTTTCGAACCCGCCGATGGTCCTTCCCCCGCGGCAGCCGGGTTGGAAGTGTTGGAATATGTCCTATACGTCAAATTGCCAATCTGTTTCATATCATTGAACACATTCACAAAGAACAATCGAAACAGATCACGCAGGGTGAACCGCTCATGGGGATAAATGCGTTTAAATGCCATCCCTTCACGGCGGTACCGATTGAAAACACCATTCCAGGTTTCGTTGTGCACGTGAATGACTTCTGCCTCGCTGACATACACGATCTGAAATCCCTGCTTCTGCGCCCGGTTAGCCCATGCCAGATCTTCCAAAGCGGGGATTGTCTCGTCATAGGGTTGTTTTTCCCAGATATCCCGGCGGATGGCTGCATTGGCGTTGTTGCAGAACGGATGGTCCTGGCGTCGGATCGGGTGGTCCGGGAACCAGTGCTGGAAAATCATATGTTCGGAAAATTTCGTAGTTTCCATACCCCGCTGTTTACCGTACGCCAGTGCCACTTGCGGATCATCCAATGGGGCAATCAGGTTTTCAAGCCAGTCCGGATATACAGGGTAAACATGGGCACTGGCAAAAACCACCCTGTCAGCCCGGCATTGCCGGATGCCCTGGTTCAGGGAATACCCGAAGGTGAATTCCTCCGGATGGATATGTACCACTTCAACCGGATATTTTGAAGCGATCTCCACTGTATTATCTGTTGAACCGGAATCCACCAGAATGATCTGCAGATTTTTGACTGTTTGCTGCATGATTCCAGTCAAAAGGCGGTCAATATGCTTTGCTTCGTTATATGCGCGGATGACAATCGAACAGGTAGGTTTCATTCCGGAAGAAGAAAATCTCCATTTTCCAATATTCCATGCAGAATTGTATCCATTGTAGGCGAATTTTCCCGCTTTAAGTCCTTTACATCAAAGTCCGTCAACGTGACATAACCTTTCCAGAAACGGTCTTCTTCCAGGAAATGGTCGAACGGTAAAGATGTCCGGAAAAGCTGGAAGTACAGGAACTTCCTCGCATTCAGCCGATGTTCCGGAAGTGCGGTAACTTCATCAGCCTGCAGGAATTCTTCTGCCAAACGCAGGTATTTCATCCCTGAATCAGGGAAATAGACGCAGGGCACCTGGGTGAAGCGGGCTTTCCCACCGCACAATACAGGAGCACCCATAATACTGGCTTCCAATCCGATGGTCGAATTGTAAACAATGACGAACTTGGAACGCCGGATCAATTCATACGAACTGAATGGCTGATTTGAATCCACAAAATGGACATTGGGCAATTCTCCGCAGCCGCTCCTGGTTACCCAGTCAGCCACTGTTTCGCGGCTTTCCTTGCCCGGACGGCTTTCATCCGGGTGGGCACGGATCACAAACAATGTTTCTGGATGTTTTTTTATGATGGCAAGGATTTCGTCCAACCAGGCAAACATATCACTGAACAATACGTTCGCGTGTCCCTGGCTGGTATCAAAGATCACGTTTGTGAAAATGGGTACGATCTGTTTGAAGCCGGCGGCAAGTGTCAGGAATGACCGGTCCAATTCCTGCATTCCAGACCAGAAGCGGACGCCTGCCATGGAAAAATCGCCTTTGAACCGTTTGGAGAGATACTCATCAAGGCGGTCGTTTTGGGAATCGCTTAACGTTTCCCCGGCAGGAATATCGATCGGATATGCTGTGGCTTCACCCGGTGTGAAGTATCCGGTGAAGGGCATTAGACCTACCTCATGGGATATTACCGGCAATCCTTTCTTTTGGGCGACCCAACGGGCTGCGGCTTCAGGGAAGAATTGTCCATTGAACACAAGAACTGATTGGGCCCGGGTTTCATCCAATAATGAAGAGAATTGCTTGATTACCCGATTGGTTGAGACGATATATTCCTCGAATATAAAACGGGTTGCATCATCTTCAATCAGATTATGACGTCGCAGGACCCAGCGCAAGGATGGCAAAACCAGTTCTCCAAGCGGCAGGCCATTATGGTTGAACCCGGCAAGGCTTTGGAAATCCAAGGCATGTAGATCGTTTCGTAGCGCAGAATCATCCATCTGAGCCAGGTAGCGGGTTTCAGAATAGCTGGTATTGATCCGGGTTTGACGCCAGCATTCATCGCATGGCGGTAGTCTGGACGGATCATCCCTGTTCGTGCCGTGTATACAGCGAGAGAGTCCACGCTGGCAGGCAAAATGAACAACGGGAACGCCATCCAGTTGAAGCGCCCAACCGGAGAGCAACTGAAAGGCAGCATTCAGGCTTAATCCGCTCAACCGTGTTGAGGCGTTGAACAGAATGACCGGTTTGATACCAGAGCTTTTCATGGCAGATTCAGCCACACGGCGGGCAATTTCCCGAATCCGGGCATCGCCCTGCTTTCGGGTGATAACCCGCTTCATGCGTTCCATGTTGCGCTGAAATGACAAATCTGGAGTCATTTTACCTGTGGTACTGCCAGATTTTTACCACTGGAACATGTGTGTGGTATCTCAACAAATGCGTATGGTGCATCATCATCGGAGAAATAGCTGACATCGTTCAACAGTTCAAATGAATCACCAAAGTACTGGTTAAAAATCGTCCGGAAGGTATTAACTGGTGTGATGGTGTCGTAAACCTTATCCGATCCGCCATCCGGCAGATAATAGGCATTCAGGATTTGCATGCGGTGATCAGCATCCCAGCCATGGTCAGCCTGAACGATGATAACCGGCGGCACCTTGGAATTGGCGATAATCGATTTGACGATGGGGATCACCCGTGAATTCACATAGGAGATCGCGTCCAGATACCCCGGATTGACTGCGCCGGTTGAGATATACCGTCCATCGGGACTGAAGACAAATGGCGCGTGCGGTGCCACAATGTGGGCGTAAACAAATTTCTTCCCCGGGAGGAGGGGAACCTGTTCCAACTGATCCAGCGCGAAGATGACCTGGTCGTGGTGTTTCTCTTCCGGTGTACGGATGTTCTTGACCAGGTTTTGTGTGAATTTTGATTTCAGCTCATCCACTGTCCGGAAAGCGGTCGTCCGCAAATACATAACCTCAAACTCAGAAACGTCCCTCCCCTGTTTGATCTTTTCGAGTGGATTGTCATTGGCCACGATGTAGACATCGGCGTTGGTAATTTCATTCCAGAAATAACCTGTCTCGAAGGCCACCATCTGATAGCCAAACTCCGCCAGATGGCTGCGGACCGGGCTGTTCTGGATGTAATCAAGGTATACCGGCATATCAAGGCTCTGGTCACCCTGTTTGTAAAGAGTGCTGAATTCCTGGATGTAATCCATGTGCAATGCCGATGAAATCGACAGGGCGGTGCGGGCGTAATTACTTTGAGCGCAATCCGGGATCACAAAACCGATCTGTTTCAATTCGCTGTAGAAACTGGAGTTGTCGTAGTTATACAGTTCTTTAAGAATGTCATCCCGCGAGTATCCATCGAGAATGATGTAATACACATCAGGTAGTGAATCGGGATCCAGGTTTTTGCCTGCCGATGTCGTGATCGGCGCCGCTTTGACAGTATTTCCTCCGCTTTGAACCCTTGAGGCTTTGTACTCAAATTCAGCGATCTGGAACAAGGGTAGCACCAGCAATATAACCGAAACTGTATTTAACAGGTTGTTGAATGTCAACGCGTTCGCGGCTTTCTTGAAAATCAACCAGCTTCCGGAAATAAAAACCAACAGCCAGAGAATTCCCAGATAGCGATGGCGGCCTACATCCAAACCGGCAACCAGCTGTCCCTCGATCAACTGGTAGATATGGCCATATGAATAGAAAAGCAGGAAGACAAAGCTGGAGAATACAGCCGCGAGTGACCGGTTGCGAAGGATCAACAACGCCAGGCTATAAAATATAACAGCCACTGCAATGCTGATAAAAAATGACCGAATTGCCGCTTCCGGTCGAATCTGGCTGATATTCGCTGCCAACAGCGCCACGATCGGATAAACACCAAATATTATAGGATGAAAGTACCACGGTTGATCTGAAGATCGCCGTGGTCCATTCCTCTTTAATGAAGTCATATTTGATTAACCGCTGTTACGCTTCTTTGTCTGTTTCTTCTTTGTCCGCGTCTTTGGGTGGTGTTTTTACAAAGACAGCCTTGATCTTTTTCCAGTATGCTTTGATGGCAAAACCACCTCCCAGGAGGGCCGCCAGCAATACCTGCAAAATAAAACTTCCTGAACCGGGGTCCAGATAAAGAGCAGGCTTGCCCAGAACAGCACTAAAAAGTTGGATTCCATGGATCATTTCGTACTCGCATTCCTTCGCCTGGATCAGTTTTGTACCCGGCGAAGTTTCTTTAAGGATGGAAGTTCACTATCGTAAACTTTCTTAACTCCGTCACCCAGTGATAACTCGGCAACGCGGATGTATTTTACCAGTCTTTCAAACCCGCTGGGCTCCACAGATGCCGCCTGATCGCCGCCCCACATGGCACGGTCCAGGGTAATGTGCCGTTCCACTACACAGGCGCCCATTCCCGCCGCGAGTACCGAAGGGATCAGGCCAACTTCGTGGCCGGAATATCCGATGGGAACCGGGAATTCTTTGCGCAGGGTTTCGATCATGCGCAGATTCAATTCTTCCGGTTCGCAGGGATAGGTACTTGTGGCATGGGTGATGATCAGATTTTCCAATCCAATGATACCCACTGCAGTGCGGATCTGTTCCATGGTGGACATGCCGGTTGAAAGGATGGCCGGCCGGCCGGTGGATTTGATCTTCTTCAACAGGTTCGAGTCGGTCAGTGAGGCTGATGGGATCTTGTAACAGATCGGATTGAAGGATTCAAGGAAATCCACAGACGGTTCATCCCAGACTGATGCGAACCAATCCATTCCGACCTCTCTGCAATACCGGTCAATCTCACGGTACTCCACTTCGCCAAATTCCACTTTATTGCGGTAGTCCAGGTATGTGATATAGCCCCATGGGGTTTCCCGCATCTGGCTTTTCTGGTTGTCAGGCACACATAGCTCGGGTGTGCGCTTCTGGAATTTCACCGCATCCACACCGGCATGCTTCGCCGCATCGATCATTTTCTTCGCGTTTTCCAGATCGCCATTGTGGTTGATCCCAATCTCGGCTATCACATATGTGGGATGCCCATCACCGATGATTGTTTTACTAATTTTGAGTTCTCTCGCCATTCTCAGCCTCTAATTTTTCTAGTCTCCAGGATCATATCGCATATCTCGCGTACCGCACCGTGGCCGCCATTTCTGTTCAACACCAGATCCGCCGCCCGTTTGACTTCGGGTTGGGCGTCATTCACAGCAACCGCGTATCCAACCAACCGGAAACAATCCAGGTCATTCGTATCATTGCCTACAAATATAACATTTTCAGCAGGGATTTTCTGGTCATTCAAAAGATTCCGCAGGGTGGTAACTTTATCATTGATTCCATGCAACGCGGGAATCCCCATTTTTTTCGCCCGTGCTGCAACAACTTTGTTCACTTCCATCGACAGCACCATCATCTCCAGACCGGATTCCTTTAATAAACGGATGCCCAGGCTGTCACTGCGATTGGCTGCAACACGTTCAAAACCATTCTCATCAACCCAGACACGATTGTCAGTGATAACACCGTCGAAATCAAAAACCATCAGGTCAATGCGATCAGGCAGTCTCCGGCGGGGTGTTTTGGCAGGGTCAACATATTCCAACCCGCCATGCCAGACCAGCCATTCAGAGCGTGCCCAGTCTTTGGGTGTATCAATATCGATCGTAAATTGCGGGTCAATGACCATGCCCAGGATCCTGTCACCTGTCATGGAATTCTTCTTCAATATGGTTTCAGGCCGGATGGCATCAATATGACCTGTTTGCCAGAAAACAGGTGGAAGGATTTGCCGCGGCGCGTTGTATGGCTCATCAATTCCCGGTACACTCAAAAGCGGCGACAACCGGCCATCGTCTTCCTCACGCCGCCACATCTTGTGGGGATTCTGACCTGCCGGAACCACACCTCGAACACAATCGGCGTCCGGGTTGGCCAGCAGCATATTGACCGCCCCATCGACACAATCAACCGGCCGTACAGGTGATGTGGGACGCAGCTGCACAACCACATCGGGTGAATACCCTTCATGCTCCATCAACCAGTTCAAGGCATGCTGGTATACAGGCAGATCAAGCGCCTGGTCTGATGCGAGTTCAGAAGGGCGCAAGAAAGGTGTTTCAGCACCCCATTCGCGGGCAACTGCCGCGATCTCTTCGTCATCGGTTGAGACGATGGTGCGGGTCACCGTTTGCGCCTGCCGGCCTGCCGCAATGCTGTAGGAGATCAACGGGTATCCAGCAAATTCCTTGATATTCTTACGGGGAATCCCTTTCGATCCACCGCGCGCAGGAACAATTGCCAGAACTTCCGGCTTTTTTACCATGCCGTCCAGCCTCCATCAACAACCAGATTGGAGCCGGTCATATAGGAAGACGCGTCTGAGGCCAGGAATAAAACCGCGCCGCTCATTTCATCTTTATGCGCCATACGGCCCAGCACCGTGCGAGCGGAATAATTCTTGACAAACAAATCATCATGGTTGTTATATACGCCGCCGGGGGTCAACGCATTGGCACGGATATTCCTTCCGGCATAATACGTGGCCAGATAGCGGGTGAGACCCAGCACACCAGATTTTGTCACAGAGTAATAGACCGGTTTATATTGCTGCGGTTGGTCCGGTTTGATGTAGATCCTTTGGTCAGGGCCAACCAGTCCGTAAGTCGAACAGATGTTGATGATCGAACCATGTTCTTGTTTTAACATGGGGATAACCGCCGCCTGCGCACAGAGGAACAGGCCGGTCAGGTTCACATCCAGCGCCTGCCGGAAGGATTCTACGGGGTAATCTTCAAACGTATTGCGGTTTTGTCCGGCGTGCTGCGGATCAAATTTGGGATCCATCGCCGCGCTGCAGACCAGGGCATCGAGCCTGCCGTATTCTTTTATGGAAGCTGTTACCATCTGCCGAACTGAGACCGCATCGGTCACGTCGACACCCCACCCGATGGCTTTGTACCCGTCTTTGCGGATTTCAGCCGCCACAGCTTCAGCGGTTTCTACGTTCAGGTCAGCCACCACAACACCGGCTCCAGCCTGCGCCAGGGTTTTACTGAATTCCCTGCCCAGCAAACCTGCCCCACCGGTCACTATGGCAGCCTGTCCATCCATACGGAATTTGTCTAAAATGGTTTCCATATTTTTTCCTGTTTCACTTATTTGTTTACAGCAAAGATCATTCCGTCATCTGCTTCAAAGACAGCCGGAACACCCTCTGTCACGTCCCTGAGCCACTGCCCTTCAATTGGATCATCCATGAGCATCCCGGCTTCAAAAACCACCAGAATGGCATTGCCTTCCAGAATGGAATTGCGGATCGCCTGCAGGGAGCTATCATAATTCGGACGCTTCTGCCTAGTCAAGGGATCAATTGGCGCCAGCAAGGCATATGCCGGCCGGTCGGCCAGCAGGTTAACCGCCGGCACCCGGTTTGTCCAGATGGTTGACAGAGGCATGCGTTTCAACGCATCGATGGTGAGTGAGTTCCGGTAATAAGCACTGGCATAGCCCTGTCCGTCCGCGTGCAGGTCGATCACCGCGCGGCGGCCGTCATACGCGCCGGACAGAAATACCAGTATCATCACGAACACTGATAGGCTGGCTGCCACACCTCCCAACTTCCAGAGATTGTGCAGTAAAAACACAAACAACAAAATAAGGCAAACGAATGCCGGAACAAGAATACGATTTTCCAACGCCGTTGAGGCATCAAGGAATGTCAACGAGAGTAACAGAACAACAAAGTAGAACACAGGCTGGATGGCCAAAAGAAAAGCATCTCTACGTCCGCTGTTGGAAGTTCCTGTCTTTTCCCTTGCGCTTCGCCAGAGAACGAAAACCAGTACGATCAACCCTAGAATGAACACGGTTGCCAGGGCATCCCATTCTCCTGGAAAATACCCGTAAAGATTGAAACGGTCAGGGAAAAGGAATGCCAGCAGGGTTTGGGTGCCCTCCTGCAGTTTATCAGCTGTAAGCGGATGGTAGAGGAAACTCCGGTTGGCCGCTGTTCCGGATATCCTCATATTGCGGATCATCCAGATCAACCCTCCGGAGAGACTGAATAGCAGGAACCAGCCCATCTTTTTGAACCGTTCCTTCCAGGTTGGCATAAACAAGAAGAAAGCTGCCACACCGGTGGCCAATAGTGAAAGTCCGATATACCTTGTCAGGTAGGTCAGACTGACCAGTACACCCGCCAGGGCTGTGAAATACCATTCCGGCCTGTCCAACGCATACATCAGCGCCAGCAGGGAGGTCAGTAGTAGCGTAATGAACAACGGCTCACTGAGTGCGAAGCTATGCGCCCGGATCACCGATTCCGAAGTGACTACCAGAAGCGAAGCTCCAATTGCCCAGATCCGTGAACGGGTGAGCTTTAGGAGGATCAGCGCCGAAAGCAAACCATTCAACACAAAACTGGCCAGGCTTACCAGCCAGCCGGCTTTGATCATATCAACACCGGCTGCTGCCACCATCGCAAGGGTGTAGGAATAGAGAGGGACATTGACCGTCAACGGTTTGATCTCACCGCCACCGGAAGTACGGCTGTACCCGTGTCCCGCCAGGATGTTCTCTGCGCCGCCTATGTAAACAACCGAATCATTTATCAAACCGGGACCATAGGGTGTGGCATAAACAAGGGCGGCCACACCGCCAACCAGGATAAAAAATAAAGCTCCCCAGAATATTAAAGGGTGATATTTGACCGGTATTTGTCCGGCAAAGCTCTTAATATGAGACAAGCGGTTCCTCATTTATTCGCATAAAACACGAAGCTAATTATAATGGACAATAATAACAGACCTAATTCAACAAGAGGGACTCAAATTATGAAGATCGAAAAAGTATCCTATGCCGGCTGGAAGAATTGTATTCAGATTGAGAACTCGAGTATTCAGGTGATCGCCACAACTGACGTTGGGCCGCGAATCGTCTCTGGCGGTTTCAAAGGCAAAGAGAACCTCTTCTACAATAACCCTGCTGAAATGGGTACGGCAGGCACCAGTGAATATGTTGGGTATGGCGGCCACCGCCTGTGGGCAGCTCCTGAACTGGCAGAACGCACTTATTACGCAGACAATTTCCCCATAGAAGCAAAGATCCTTGAAAATGGCGTTCTGCTGACATCACCGGTTGAAACCACAACCGGTCTTCAAAAATCCATGGAGATCCGCATGGATGAGAAGGAACCCAGAGTTGTTATTCGGAACATCATCAAGAATTGCGGTCTATGGCCGGTCAAGTTCGCGCCCTGGGCTCTCTCAGTTATGGCGGCCGGTGGCGAGGCCGTGCTTCCTGTCACACCCCGTGATTTCACCCCCGGCTTGCTGCTGCCATCCCACGCCATTGCCATCTGGCCATATACCCGGATGACAGATCCCCGGTTTACCTGGGGTGACGATTACATTCTGCTGCGCCAGCAGACTGGTTCCATCCCCACTAAAGTGGCTGTGATGAACGAAACCGGCTGGGCGGCCTGCGTGTTCCCGCATGCCACATTTATCAAACTCTTCTCCCGCTTCTCCGGTGAAGAATATGTCGACTTCGGGACGAACCTGCAAAGCTGGACCAACAAAGATTGCCTGGAATTGGAAACCCTCGGGGCATACAAAACGGTTGACCTGGGCGAGTCTGTGACTCATGAGGAAACCTGGTATTTCGCCGAAAATATCCCCATGCCAAAAAATGACGAGGACGTGAAAAAGAATATCCTTCCAGTTGTTCAAAAGGCGTTGAAAAAATAACCGATTCTTTGATACAAAAACAGGAGCGGGGTTTTCATTCCGCTCCTGTTTTCTATATAATCGTGAATTGAAATTATCGGGATGGCTCGAGAGGATACCGGTAGATTGCGCCATCCTCTCCCTTCATCACTTCACGTAGACCATTGGTGAACTGCAGGGTCCGTTCGGCTGCCTGATCCCCGTAAATGGACTCAAACTGGTTTTCCAGGGTGGTGAAAACGACCAGCAGACTGTCGCCTCTCGAAAATTCAGCCTCTGCCGGATCTAATCCGGTTGGTCCATCGCCATACCGGGTGAATGGATAAGCCAGTTCATCACGGTAGATCTCTGCCACAGGTTTTGACACCCTGCCGCTAAGGTACAACACTGCCATGGTCTCGTTCGTTACCAGATTCTGTTCCTCAGGCAGTTTTTTTATGGCTTCTATAACATGCGACTGCTGCCATTCAATAGCGTTATAACCCAGTCCGGTTTGCGCGTTTTGCTGTCCGATCCTCACTGTGCGGATCCCATACCATCCTACGAATCCCAGCAGAACAATCAACAATACCACCTGCCACCTGCGTGATTTCGTACAGCCTATAGCCTCAGCCAGAACCAAACCAGTGATCCAGATAACAGCTGTATGGGCGGGTGAGAGCATACGGTTGTCAATGGTAATCGGTGGATAGGTGGTCAAATAGACCAGTAGCAGGATGCCAATATAAAGGCCGGTGAAAATCCAGAGTGACAACACAATCCTGTTGGTGCTGGATGCCTGTTCATGTTTCCACAGACGTATGGATAAAACACCGAGAATAATAAAGACAATCGCCGGCAGGATGGCATTGATCCAACCCGGATACGCAGGCGAAGCCTGAAACGACACCGGCAACGCCCACACAAGCATGGCAGAATTTAACTGGGGCCAGAAGATTGCAAAGCGCTGCTGCATCTCTTCAAGGCTCAGGATCGAACGCGCGGATACAGAAGCTGTTTGTCCAAGCTGCATCATCACCCAGATAGCCAGTGGAACAATACCGGTCAAACCGATACGCAGGCATATAAAAAATCGCATCTTTACAGATGTTCGCAGCCACAACAGACAAAAGAGCAGCCCGGCAGCCAGAAAAGCCGCAGCTGGATAACGTGCCGCCACAGACAAACCCAAAAGCAGACCACTCACTTCCGGCCAGCCAACCCGTCCTGTCAACTTCCTGTCCAGATTGTCCAGAATTACCGCCAATCCTCCAAATCCAAGCAGCAAGGCAATCGGTTCAGCCATAGCCCAGGAGTAAACCGGCAGCAGGATCGGGGAGCAGGCAATGAGCCAGGCTGGCAGAGCGGCAGCCCATTTATGCCCCATCATTTTGAGCGATACCAAACCGGCAAGGATGATCAAACCGCCAAACAGCAGGATGTTTAGCCAGCGGGCAACCAGCGTTAAATCACACCCCCCGGCTGCGAAAGGCGAAAGAATTAATGGAAAAAGCGGAGCGGAATATGGCAACAAGCGGAAGGTTCCATCCGGTTGAACCAAACCCAGTCCAATTCCCCGGGCAAAATTTTGCGCGGATGTCAGGTAAATGGTCGCGTCACCACCCACACCCGGTCCGAGTCGGGTGCTCCAGGCTGCCAGCGATATACCGGTCAGCGTAGCTAGAAAGATCAAACCAATGGACAGCAGGCTTTCTGAACGCCCCCCCATTGCCTTTCTGGGATCACCTGACCGGATACTTCCCATCCATGCCTTCATTTTTCGACCTGCAATGTGAATACAGCCATCCCACCCGGTTCCGCTTCAAGGGAAAGGCCTATGTTCTCGATCTCCATTCTTGTCCGGTCCCAATCCGAATAATAGGAGGGATCAACCAGCACCCATCTGACCTGTAATTTCCGCAACAAGTTCACGCTTTCATTATCAGGAAATTTCTCCAATACAGGTTTGACCCGCTTGTATTGCGCCGGCGGGAAGGCATTAAAAAAACCGCCCACATAAGGTTTCCCGTATACCAGGGTATAGTACGTATGCTCCTGATCTTCGGCGATCGCGAATGGCATTTGCACAACCGCACCATCACCCGGTTGGGCAGCCAGCCACGAATCAACCTCACGGGCTTCCACCGGAGCAAATTCGTTGTATGGCCCCGGATAGAAATCAAACAGAACCAGCAGGATCAATCCGGCTGCTGCTGCATTCTTCCAGCGGGGGTTGATCCGTGTTAATAATTCAGCCGTACCCAGCCCGGCTGCCACACAAATAAAGAGCAATACAAATATCCCGAAACGCATTAAAGCACGCAGTTTGGCATACATGGGAAAATACTTGAAAAGCAGCCATCCCGGTAGTGGAATTGGAATGGTCGGTTTCGACCACAATCCGGTCAAAAATGCAGGAGTGCTTATTTCGACCGGAGCTCCATTCCAGTGCAGGTCCGTTCCCATGGCCAGCAGCAATGCCAGTGCCCCACCGCTCAAGAGGAGGACCAAAAGGATACGGTTCCCGGTTCTTTCACGGCGTTTCCAGGCATGGATAGCCAGCAAGGCATTTACCAGCCCGATATACAGCGTACCTTCAACCCACATATCGCGGTTGAAATTGGCACCCACCCATTGGCCCCACAGGAAATGTTCGGTGGAAGGCAGGAGGAAGTCAGTTAGACCGGCAGAATACGGACGCACAACACCCAGTTCACGGTCCGGTAATTCACCCTGCCCGGCGAGGCTGACATACGGCGCAACCGCAATGGCCACCAGTGGCAATGCCACCAATCCTGCCAACAACCAATTCGTCCAGAATGACCGGACCCGCAAGACCGGCCGGTTAATGAAGAGCACGTAGACCAGGAAAATAAAGACAGCAACCAGGATGGTCATGTAAAGGTAATACTGGCTGGTCAGGGCTATCAAACCCAGGCCAAAACCGGTTTTAAGAATTGCCGCTTTCCTTTTTCCCGGGTTGGGCCGGGTCAAAGATTCGCGGTCAGGTTTTTCAAGTTCCAATTCCTGTGATGAGCCATTCTTGCCGGTGTGGTTTCTCGGATTCTGTGCAGAACGAACGGTCAGGAGCAGATCAAAGAACCCCCAGAAAAACAGGGGGAACCACTGCAAACCGGATAAATTCAAGTGACCGATGAGAAAATGCGCAAAATGGAACGGCAAAAAAGCATATGCCGTTCCGGCCAGCAGCCCGGCCTGGTTTGAACCGGTCAACCGCCGTACCCAGAGGGACATAATGAGGCCGCTGAGTATGAAGGAAAGCAAATGCGCCGCGTTGTATGCGAATGTCGGGCTGGCAATCAAACTGAATGGCATTGCCATTAGTAATTGTGCCGGTGTGATCTCTGTATAGGCCAGACTCCAGCCCTCCGGATAGTTCAGGAACCACACATTGAACGGATTGATATGCAGTTCGAATAAAGCCTTCTTAAACCAGCCGATCATCCATACAAAGTAAATATTGTCACCAATCGATCCGACCATCTGGTTGCTCATACGGGTGGCAAGAGGCCAGGTCATCACAACGGTCAGCAATAAGAAATAACCGGCTGATAGGAACGGGAACCAATTCCGGATGTTTTTATTCTTTGTTTCCACGATCTTACAGTTTTACCATTTCACCGCTTGATGCGGACTGATGAACAGCCAGGCAAATTCTCAACACAGCTTCGCCGTCTTCCAATGTGCATATCGGATCTGCCTGTTTGCGGGCGACATCAAGGAAATGCCGGGTTTCGGCGATAAACAGATCGTTCCGGTCGAAAGTCTCCGGTAATGCGGCTTCCTTCCAATCACCGTATTCAACCCGGAACAGGCGGGCTGTTCCACTGGCGTTGTCCCAGGTCATCCGGCCTTCGGTTCCATTGATTTCCAGAGTATGTGAAGGAGGCTGCTGGAAATAATCCAGGTGCAGGCTGCCGGTTACACCACTCCTGTGTTGCATACCGATCTCCGCGTAATCTTCCACCTGCACTTCAAGGTCGCTCAAGCGGCCTGAAAATGCCCACAGTGTTTTTACATCATCAAACAACCAGCGCACATAATCGATGGGGTGGCTTAACGTCACAACCACGCCGCCTCCCAGATCTGACCGGGACGTATAGCTGGTCCGGTAATCCTCCCACGGATGCCAGTTGGGTAGAAATTCTCCCCAGTGGGCTCTGTATGACAATGGACGGCCGATCATGCCATTCCGCAGCCAGGTCTCGATCTGCTGCAGTCCGGGGTGAAAACGGAATTGATAACCCAGCAGAATGCCCGCGCCTCCGGATGCGACAGCCTGTTTTAGATCATCCAACCGGTCCAGCGAATGTGAGACCGGTTTTTCCATCAGGATCGCACATCCGGCTTTTGCCGCCGGTATGGCGACATCCAGATGAAGCGCCGTCGGGTTGGAGATAATCACCGCGTCCGGTTTATGCGCCAGTGCGGCTTCGATATCAGATTCTACCGGCAGTCCAGCGATCTCATCATCCGGCAGGGTCGATTTATGGGAACGGAGTAAAACAAAATCGGTTTCACCCAGGGCGCGCAGATTTCTCAAATGCCGCCTTCCAATGGATCCAAAACCCGCTATCAGGAATTTCATCGAAAATCCTCCGGTTTAGGTTTTTCCAGTAGAGATGCAAGGAATTCACCGGTACGTTTCCCGGCTGATCCATCTGTAAATGTAACTTCATCCCGGATAAACTTTTCTCGCTGGTCGCCGTCGATACCGGGATTTTTCAGATAGATATTGATCATATCTCGAAGTTCGGTTTCATTCAAAGCCACCCGCCCGGCGCCTGCATCACGGAAACGTTGATGGGTCGGCCATTCCCCGATCTGTGAAAGTGGCAGGGAAAATCGGCCCGGCTGGTTCCATCCCCCCGGAGCGTCGATGCACACTGCCACAATCGGCTGCCCGTGGATGGCTTCTTCCACAACCATGGTCGAATATACGGTAAGAAACACATCCGAATAAGCCATCATGGAAGTCTTTTCCGGCATGTCTTCTCCGGAATAATATCCGAGCTCTCCGCCCAGTGGAACTGGTTCAACCAGATGAACATGCGGCAGCTCTTTAACCATGGCCCGCACTTTTTCACGCTCCGCAGCAAACAGCGGCTCGCTCATAAAATGGTTGGGATGAAGCCGGATGAGTAATTGCGAAGGCTCGGCCAGTTGGTCTTCAGAAACCAGCCTTGCCAGCGCCTCAATATTCTGGATGTTCGGTGAAAACGTGATAAAGCTGCTCGCATACGAAAGTAGTTTGCGGTTCGGATCGAGATCATGCAATTTGAAGTACTCGTCGCGAGTCATCAACCACTGCTTGCGGAAATAACCATCATATGATGGGATACCCCCCACATTCACTCTCCCGGGCAGCCAGTCATCGCCTTCCACCAGTTCCTGTTTCTGGATCTCAGACCAACAGGTGATCCAATCCACCGGCGCACCCGGCAGGCTGTAACTGGAAGGATTATCCCACCCCACCACCACGGCGGCTGTTTTGATGCCGCGTTTTGCCGCCTGGCGCAGCAGATAACGGTCAAACCGCCATCCCGGTGTGCTGGCGATCACCAGATCCGGTTTATATTTTTCAAACAGGTCAGTGTATAGCTCTGGATCATATTTCAACTGTGACCGGTAGATCATCCTCCGTGCGATTTTTGAGCGCCGCATCAGGCCAATGGCCGCCTTCATAACGGGCATTATGCTGCGGCGCCGTTTTGAGGCTTCCACATCCACCTGGCGTACATGACTGGTCAACGCTTCCACGTTGATCCTGCTTGAGGCACCCACCCGGCGCAGAAAATTCAACCACCATTGGGCTGATGGATCGACAGTGTCGGCATATTTCCGGCATTGTTTCATGCGCAATCCCTCTATATGCACACCGGTCTGCCCGAACCGTTTTTCGATCTGTTCTTTCAATCCATCATCGGTCAGGATGACTACCTCTGCTCCTGCCTTTAAAAGTGTGGGTACAACATCACTCTGTAAAAAATAAACTATTGCCAGGCCGTGGTCGGCACTGATAAATACGTTTTTTTTATCCGGCATAGCGGATGGTTCTCCTTATTTCGCCGCCGGGCGGTCATAATACCAGCGGAAAATGGCATCATACATTGAAAGCAGGACTTTTTTAATGGGTGGAAAATCCAGGATCAAATTATGCCGGGATCCTTTAACTCCCGCATCGCTTCCCTTTGGATCAATACCAGGGACATTGCGCAAGGTGTTGGACATGTTCATGACAAACGGTTTGACCGGCATCAACCGCAGATAACCGGCTTCATTCACACGCTGGTCCAATTGCTTCACCTGCCCCATCGGACGGGTCATATCAAACGGAAGGAATTTTGCAAGCACATCCTTGCGGGCGGTGAATTGCCAGTGGGATGCCCCGGCCAATGCTTCAACCCCGTTGAACTGGAGGCGAATATCCTCGCTGGTGTCATAATGCCTGCGAATCTCTTCATCAGTCTGTCCAATGGACCGGTCAAATTCGAGGAAGGTTTCCCAGGGTATGAATTGTCCAGCCTGCGCGGTGTCTTCCCTTGTGCCCCATGATACCGTGCTGGTATAAAAATCCGGGTTGGTTCGGAAAGGACGCGCGGTGACCATCCCTACATTCGGGAAAGCCTCGAGCAATTTGACGGATTCGGCCAGCCAACCCGGATAGAAAAGGCAATCACTATCAGCATAGGCAATGATCTCTCCGGGGCATCCAGAGAGAATGATATTCCAGGCGCCGCCCTTACCCAGATTCTTTTCCGAGAGGAAAAGATGCTGGATCCTGCCTTCCATCTGTTCGGTAAGCAGATAATTCTTTACCTCTTCACAGGAACCGTTATCAAATACCAGCAAATCGAACGGTAAACCGGCATCAGTGCGTGCGCTATTCAAACAAACTTTTAATACATCCAGGGCATCCGCATAGAAACCACTCAGAAAAGGAATATAGTTCAACACAGCCACAGTGATTCGTTCAGGCCGGGCGACTGTTTTTACATATTTTGCCGGGTTTTGTCCAACTCGCATGAAAGACCTCTCCAAAAATAATTTATACCACGCCGGATCACGCTTGCGGTTGCGATCGTTTTGACCGCCAATCCCGGTAGGCTTTTACAGGGTGAAAGATGGTGAAGAATAACTCACCTAATTTCCTGGAATGCCAGCGAACCAGTGGCAGGATCTCTACCTCCCGCCAGAATTTCCTCCAGCTCATGGGGAAATAATCCAATCGGTCACCGGCCAGACAGTAATCACAATCGTCCAGAGTAAAGATTGTTCGGTTCCCCCCGGCGGCTTTCACATTTTCAAAAGTTTCTGGAAGTTTGTAATGCGGTTTTCCTCCGGGAAGGTGGCTGTAATCATGGTCCTGGTGAATGATGTTGATTGAGTCACTGGCATCGATCACTTTCCAACCACGTTGACGGGCTTCGAAGATCATCCAGTTATCCCAACCCGCCCGACCGATGGCGAACGGTGGAATGTATCCAAACACATTTTCCGGGAAGAGAAAATAATCACTGCCGCCTCGCGGGTGTCGCCTTGCACGGATATTGATCTCATTCTGCAAACGCTCAACCCAGCCAGATGAAAAATCCAGGTCCTCACGCACATCCAGATCCCAACGTTGGCCGATGATGAGGAATTCCTTCTGTTTTCGGGTGACGACATCAGCCGCCCGGATGAAATCCGGCAGCAGGATAATATCAGAGTTTATGTATGCCAGAACATCACAATCTGCCGCTTTGCGTCCCAGACGGAAGATCGAATCGATCTTTGGTGTTCCATAGTCATTCCGTTCCACATGCGGTTCATGTTTAACCCCCAATGTCGCAGCAGCTTCAGAGACACCTTCATCATCCCCCACCAGAATGACATCCGCGCCAACAGCCTTCCAAGAACAAATGGCGTTCCGCTGGATCATGGCAATATGTGGATTTGTAAAAGGTTTGGGTGCGGTGAAAATTGAGATCATTTTTTCATCCTCGCATCCACGTCATTAAAAACCTTATGTTTTATCTCCGCATTGATGGCATTCAACTCCGGGTTGGATTGAGTTATCGACAGGACGTCAAGCCAGGTAAAGTTCTCAACATCCGGTAAAAGGTTAAACACCTGCTGAATGAATATCAGATCTTCAGGAGTATCCACCGTCCAACGCAGGGAGCCATAGTCCGGAGATGTGTTTAACTGGTACACCTTGAAGCGGTCAGGCTCGTCGTACAGGTATGGCATCACATGTTCCCGTTCATGGGCGGCTCCGGCTTCCTTCCATGCGCGTTCAAGGGCGGTAAACCGGCAGACTTCGGTATCCAAACCAATCGGGTACGTGCGGCTCCAGGGAGGCGGAAGGCGGTTGGCGGCAAAATCAACCCCCAATTCATGAAACGCAGATACCGTTTCATCGATCACACCCGGATCGATCACCGGACAGTCGGCCGTTACCCGTACGATCACATCAGCGGCGTAAAGGCGGGCAGCCTGGTAAAAGCGGTCGAGCACATCATATGTGCTGCCCCGATAACAGGCAACCTGCGATTCCCGGCACCACGCTTCAATCGCATCATCGGATGCATCGGTCGTCGTGGCAACAGCCACATGATCCACTGAAAGTGACTTTCGTGTGCGTTCCACGACCCACCCGATCATCGGTTTTCCATGAATCTCCTTAAGCACCTTGCCGGGCAGGCGGCTTGAACCCATGCGCGCCTGCACAATGGCAACGGTACGAAGCTCCTCGGGCATGTCTATTCCTTCTTCCACATTAATCTATTGAAATCAAATGTGCGCGACCCATAATGGTATCCACCATCATTCAGGCTGCGGATAAAATCCACGATCTCTGAGCTTTCAGGAAAATCAGGCCGCACATAATAATAATGGGTATCCACCGGACTTTCACCGTACACAGCAGCCAGGGTATAACCATTTTCACGGGCATAGGTATCCAATGTCATCGTCATTTCACCCCATTTATCACCGGGCTCTTCTTTCGGATTGAGGGGTGAAAAATCGGCATGGAACATGATGATCTCAGGATCCATTTTCGACAGGTATTCGCCTGTGATCCCTCCGTTATGCGCGATCCAGGCATCATTCAAACCCCAGGTATCCAACGCCTGCCAGCCCGAATACAGGGGCAACAGGCCGGCTTCTGTGGTGGCAATCGTGTAACGTTTATCGGTGAAACGGGCAAGGAATTCCGCCACATCAAAACGCCCGTCGGACTGGTAATTGATTTTCCAGCGTTCCAGTTGAGTGCAGGTCAATCCAATTGCCAGTAACAAACCAGCCACTACAACTGGTCCGCGAATATTCGCATGCCATGATTCCGGTTCCGGGATTTTGAAAACCACACGCAGATGGTCCAATATCAGCGGCCAGCTGATTAATATGACCGGAAGAATGGGATACTGGAACCGCCAAAGATAGTTCATTTCATTGGAAAGCAGAACCCACATCAAGATAAAACCGGTTACAGGTATTAAGATAAAGACCATTTCCCGTAAGAAATCATTCTGCTCCTTGCTCCAGGTAAATGGATGGAGCGTGGAATTTTGTTGCGTTGGATGATCCACAATCGGAAGCCATTTTTGGCTGAAAAGGGCGATCAAACCTGTAACCAGAATCGCAAGCAGCAGACCGCTGTAGTTTGCGGAATAACGTCCCATTACCAGCGCTTCATGTAAATTGGATGAACGGTGGAACAATCCCAGTGTAAATACAATCAGTAGTCCGCCTCCAATTACCCGCAAAACGTTGACCACAGTCAACCGCGTAGGAGCTTCCATCAAGTGGAACAGGAAAGACCGTACATTGTTCCACCAGACACGGCCAAACAATCGATCCAATCCTGCCCACACGAGATAGGCAATACCTCCGGCATACACCAGCCAGAATGGGAATCCGAGTTCAAGAACGGCTTTCCAGGATTCCTGCAAGCTATGGAAATACAGGCTCCCCCCACCTTTTTTATAGAACGGGTTTGGAAGTGGATGGCCGAAATAGGACCAATGCCACAGGAAATAGGCGCCGCCAAGAAAGAGAAAAAGCCCGGTGAAAACCTGTAGCACACGGGTGGATGCTTTCCACCCCAGCTTGAACATGACTGCCATCAGCATGAAACCGGCGATCAAGACCCCTTCAGGCCGGATCAATCCCATCAACAGACAGCTGAGTGAAAAAAACAAAGCTCGTATGGTAGATTGTGGTTTTTCAATGGTGTATTGCGCTGTCAGCCAGCTCAGAGTACAGAACAGGGCAAAGAATGGCGTACCAAAACTGGCTTCGGCATACAAAAGCCCCGACCCGAAAAGGAGGAAAACAGCCGGTAAAACAGCCGCCAATCTGCCACCCTGAAAAAAGCAGCGTATCCCCGCATAGACCAGTAATACTGTGAGTAAATGTGAAACCCCGCCCACAAGAATTGGAGCTGTTTCCAATCCCATGCCAAGGCTGTACAACCCGGCCAATAGAATCATATAGAGAAAATCGGTCGCGCCGTCTACCGGAGCCTGACCAATATTCCAGACGATACCATGCCCATCAGCCAGATTGATCGAATAACGCATCAGCATGGCCGCGTCTTCCGCCGGATGAACCGGCTTGTTCATTGATCCAGTCACATGCATGATTCCAGCCAGGGCAAGAATGATGATTATCAGCCAGTCAAGGCGGGTGATCTTCCTGTCTTCCATTAATCACCCTGTTTCCGGTGGATATTCATAGCCAGTTCATAACCATCCAGCATGATCTTCTGGTTCTTTTCCCAATCAGCCCGCTCTTCCGCCACCTGCTGCGCCTGCCTGCTTATCCCGGGAAGTCCGGTTCTGACTTTATCCAATGCCAGCAGCCTTGAAGCCAGATGAACGCTGTCACCATCAGTAAACAGGTAACCACTCTTCCCGTCTTCCACCCATTCTTTGTTGCTGGGAATATCACTCACGACCGGGACTGTTCCACACGACATGGCTTCCATCAATGAC
The DNA here is from genome assembly GCA_964424035.1 of uncultured Leptolinea sp. Lineage (GTDB taxonomy): Bacteria > Chloroflexota > Anaerolineae > Anaerolineales > Anaerolineaceae > Leptolinea. Next base: position 55,778 of record CAYRHB010000001.1, on the reverse strand, counting down.
AGAGATGAGCCATCAACATGCGATGCGCTGATGAAGATATCCGCTTCGGAATAATACGCGGGAAGGTCTGTTTGTGAGATGCGTCCGACAAATTTAACTTGCCGGCTGATCGCTGACCGGCTGATCTTCTCCTGAAGATCAGCCCGCATGGATCCATCTCCGGCCAGGGTGGCGGAAAACTGCAAGCCGGTATTTCCGGCCCGGATCAGTCCATCAACCAGCACGTCAACACCGTACTGGTCTTCCCAGGCACGGTTTGAGAATATTCTTAGCGGCTCATTCGCCGGTTTTCCCAATCTGGAACCGGTGGAATGGAACAAGTCATGATCCACTCCCCAGGGAAAAACGACAATTCGCGACGGATCAAATCCGTATTCGTCAACAGCCTTTTTTTCCACGCTATGGGCATCACAGAAAAAGACACTGGTGTGTTCAAGGGCCTCCTTAATGGCCATCCAGACCAGCAGCTCCCGTTCAGCATCCCAGAGAAGATCAAATCCCCACGACATGCTGACCAGGGGTTTAAAACCACAGAAAGCGAAAGCCCGTGCCACATCGTTCACAGGCCCGGCGTGTACCAGATCAATTTTCCATTTTTCCAGCAATGTCCCGATGGTATGTGTTGTAATTCCAGAATCAGCCGTCTGATGGATTTGCCGGACTCCATAAGGTAATATAAGCCCCGGAACTACAGCCGGGGTCAGCGGCAAAAAGAAAATATCATGTCCGGAATTTGAAAGTGCCCGTAAAAACCGTTCATCGTGCACCCCCAAACCGCGGGAAGCGTACAGGATTCGCATATTTCAGTATTCTTCTTCCGTACTAAGCTTTTCCTATATCTGTCCACCGGATCTCTTTTCCGGCAGGCATATCATGCAATACGTTCGTCCCGATGACAGCATCCAATTCATAAGGCAGAATGGCGCCGTCAGCTACCGGGCGTAATACATCAATCATTTCGCGCGTGAAAACCTCTCCCGCTTTTAGATCGCGCGCTGTCCGCAGACAACGCCGCTGCAAATAGACCGTTTGCTGCTCGTTTTCAGCCACGAATTTATCACCGGAGCCCAGAGCCCGTTCCAACTGACGAGTGTTTTCCACCATGTCCGACCAGCTTTCCGGATTCATGGCAAAAGCATGGTCAGGACCTTCACGATGATTGTCATCAGTAAAATGCTTTTCAACAACCCGTGCTCCAAGCGTCACAGCGCCCAGCACCGATGCGTGTCCCGGAGTATGATCCGATAATCCGAGGATAAGATCGGGATACATACTGTGATAGGTAGTTAACACCCGGAGGTGTAAATGATTGAAATTTTCCAAACTGGCTGTGTAATTCGTGTTGCATTGCATCAGAACCAGTTGAGGATTGATTTTGAGAAGGATATGGACAGCCCGCTGTACATCACCGATATCGGAAGCACCGGTAGCCAGTAAAACCGGCTTCCCTTTACGTGCCATATACTCCAGCGCTTCCGGCCAGTTAATATCACCGGAGCCGATCTTATATGCCGGAACAAAAGGATCCAGGTAATCCACCGATTCGAAATCATAGGGTGATGAAAAATAATCGATCCCCACTCTGTCGCACTCTTCTTTGAGAACCGGCGTCCAATCAAATGGTACCGACGCGTCTTTGTATACTTCAAAAACCGATTTTTTCCACTTAGCCTGGTGGGATACCTGTCCGCCCATGGACTTGAAACCGTAGTCCGATACGATCTTCGGAGCCTGAAAATTCTGGAATTTAGCGGCGTCCGCGCCGGCTTCTTTTGCCAGCCGGATCAGTAACTTCGCCCGATCCAGATCACCATCATGATTGGCTGCTATATCGGCAATGAAATAGGTGGGATGGTTATTTCCGATCAGATGATTACCAATGCGGATCTCCATATCAATCCTCCGTGGTCAGGTTACTTTGCTAGATATCCTTGCAGGCGTTGCGGGAAACCGGCTGCCTGTTGTTCGGCAAAGGCGTGGATACCTTCTTCCACACCCGGCAATACTATTTGAAGGGCTTCTTTCAATTTGTCTGTATTCAAGGTCAACCTGGGAGACCGGCGCGCAGCCAACCCCCCATCCATCACTGAAACCGGTTTGATCAACCGGTCATTCAGTCCAAATATACCGGCGATCCGACATCCAAATTCATATTTGCTCAAGGCAACCGGACTGACTACGTGGAATATTCCACTATATGAACCATCAGCCAGACGGATCAATAGATCAGCCAGGTGATCTACAAATAAGGGGCAGAATTCGACATCCGTGAATCCATTGATCTGCCTGCCTTCAGAAAGGTTGTTATAGAAAAATTCAGCCAGACTGCGTTTTCCCGTCAGGCTCCACCCGTAAAAATTCACCCGGGCGACAATTGCCTGCGGGTTGGCATCCAGCACATTTTTTTCACCATCCAGCTTGGTGCTGGCATATACCGATAAGGGATGCGGAGAATCTGTTTCCTGATAATTGCCTTTACTGCCATCGAACACAGCATCCGTAGAAAGGTGAACCATGCGGATGCCCTGCTTGCAGCACACATCAGCCAACCTCCCGGGAATCATGCCATTGATGAGTTCCGCCGTTTCAGGCGATCTTTCACATTCATCAATATTTGCCATGGCCGCACAATGGATCACGGTATCCGGTTTGACGGATTCAACGAGACGTTGAATGGCGCCATCAGTATTCAGATCAGCAGACAGAACTTTAAAAGGCACCCCAGACAGGCTATGCGAATTTACTACACCGGTCACATCCCGGCGCACTGATTCACGCAATGCCAGGTTGATCCCAAGCAATCCGCTTGCCCCGGTCACCAGCAATCGTTTCATTCCGCCTGGCCTGCGTCTCCATCGTTTTCGAACGGTGCCACCAGTTCGCGGATTTGATCCACATTCAACCACTGGTCATTGGTGTTGCTGGCGTACCGGAAATCGCCTGCCAATGGTTTCCCACGCTTCTCCCATTCGCGGCCAAACCACAACGCCTCAGCCGGTTGGACAACAAACATATCATCCATTTCAACAGTGGTCCGGTTTTCATCGTCCGAAATGAGGACTTCATGCAGCTTTTCACCCGGCCGGATTCCAATGATATTGACCTTCGCCGCCGGCGCTACGGCATGGGCTAGATCAAGAATGGTTGTGCTGGGTATCTTTGGAACAAAAACCTCTCCTCCGGACATCTGCTCAGAGCAGCGCAATGTGAAGCGTACACCCTGCTCCAGAGAGATCCAGAACCGGGTCATACGGTCATCTGTAATAGTCAGTACGCCTTTCTGGCGCTGTTTAATGAAGATGGGAACCACACTACCGCGGCTGCCCACCACGTTGCCGTAACGCACGCAGGAAAAACGGGTTGAAGTGCCGCCGGCATACGCATTGGATTGGACAAATAACTTCTCAGCAGCCAGTTTGGTGGCTCCGTACAGATTCACCGGATTGACTGCTTTATCCGTGGAAAGCGCGATGACCTTTTCCACACCGGCATCCAATGCGGCATCCACCACATTACTGGAGCCCAGAATATTGGTCTTGATGGCTTCCATGGGATTGTATTCACAGGCAGGTACCTGTTTCAGTGCGGCGGCATGAACAACCAGGCTGACACCGTTCAACGCACGACGCAGGCGTTGCTGGTCACGGACATCTCCAATAAAATACCGCAGACTGGGATCGTTGTATCCGGCCACCCGCATCTCGTGTTGTTTCAACTCATCACGGCTGTAAACAATGATCTTGGCCGGGTGGTATTCATTCAAAAGGACCTTGATCATCTTTTTGCCAAATGATCCGGTCCCGCCGGTAACCAGTACAACTTGCTTTGACCAATCCATATCACTCTCTCCAGGCTCTGGCGATATCGCCTATTTATGCAAGACGATCAAGGGGTATTGCCCTCTTTCGCCGTAGAATTTCGGGAACCATTCTTCCAGTAAATATAGCAGTTTCAGATATAGCTTGCCGCCTGAAACCGAGTGGACAATTGCCCGCAGGTACCTGACATTTACGCTGCGCCAGCAGAAAATATCATAATCAGCCAGGGGCGCAATCTCTGTCTTCATCCATTCCGGACTGAATTTTTTGATGAATGTTCCTGTGGGTTCCTTCCGCGGAGGTTCAGCACCATAGCAGGCCGATTTTAATACTGTTTCCTTATCCTCACTGTGTTGTCCGCTTATCTGTTTGCCAAACCATTCAATGAAATGAATAAAAGGTTTGGACATGCGCATCAACGGAGAATCAGTCCACCCATTGACCACAACAGCCATTCTTCCAGACCGGATCACACGCAAAAATTCGATATACGCTTTCTTTTGTTCCGGTAAAGGGAGATGATGAAGGGTATGTAACGAAACCAGGCCATCGAATGTCCCGGGCTTGAACGGCAAATTGGCCGCGTCAGCCACAACAAACAATCCGTGGTCACCCAGCCGGTTGCGGGCTTCCTTCAGTGCCAGGATGGAAATATCAAGACAAACCCGGTACCGGTATCCCGCTGAATAGGTCAGGTATTCCGGGTATTGCACCGGACCTGATCCGACATCGAGCAGCATATCGCCTGATGGGTGCAAATGCCGGTTCACTCGCAGATGGCAGCGATGAATATATTCCCGGGAAACAGGGCGCAGATCTTCATAACGGGCATTCTGGTAAACACCTTCTCCTGCTGTTTTCCAGCCAACCTGGTCATAAAAAGCCCTGACCTGTTGTTTTACTTCATTATCGTTCACAATTTCTCCTGTCCGGCATCAACCGGTGCCCAGTTTATGGGCTCACCGGTCAAATACTGGAATGTTGCGTCAAATTCTGTATCCCGTTCCGGGCCGACTACATTCTTGAGCGGATGGGTTTTGTAATCATCCCACATCCGTACCAAATGCCACGGGTACGGCAAAGGAAATTCGAAAAACCAGCGGTAGGCATATTGCCATGCTTTTTCCACCTGTTGGCGGTTCAATCGGTGGGAGCCAGGATCCTGTAATACCTGACCGAGTGTTTTGTAATACGTGACCCAGGTATCCGGGTCAAGTGTGAAACCTCGGTTTCGATAGTGTGTATGTGCAGCTACGATGACAGGAACGCCCCCCATTGCCATTTCCAGGCCCACGGTGGTCGTATATACCAGCCCGACATCTGCCACTTCGATCAGATCATACGTATTGACCTTTTCGGTTGGCGCAATGAGGCGGATATGTTCCGGTAGTTTGGGAAAGACTTCATGGACTACTTTAACCATCGATGTACCGTGGGTCAAGACTTCTCCCGGATGGACCCGGATGACCAGCTGAACATCAGGCCGGCCGGCAAAGTATTGCACCGTACGACTGATCCATTCGCCCATGGTCTTGCTGAACAAATGTCGTCCCAGGGTCAAACTGTCACCCAGCACATTGGTAGCCAGCAAGACAACCGGGCGTTCATCCAATCCCAATTCCTTGCGTGCATTCTCTCCACCGGTTGTCGGAGAGCCTTGCCACTGGCGGGCAAAATTTTCCCACATCGCGCCGTGCTGGCGGGCAACCAGCATCGAACGCAGCCTTTCCAATTCCTCATCTCTCAATGGAGTATTCTGCCGTGCACGCCACAGGGCATCAGTATCCTGGCGCATAACTTCGGTGTTCTGGGCAACCCAGATCCGCTGCCGCTGGTCACCAAACTCATAGGTGACTACCGGAATCTTCAGCAATCTTGCCACCCGGTAGACAATACCCAATTCCTGGATGGTGCCGTTTGGAACGATCACCACATCCGGTTTGTTTTCTTTCAGAAACGAATAGGCTGCAAGGGCTGCCTCCTCGTTTCGTTCCCTGCGGAGCTGGTAAACATCGCTATCGTGATCCACCTCTTCCACCTGGAGAGAGTATTGCGTGTCAAATTCGCTGACCAATTCCACAATTTTATTGATCTCATCCGAAACAGGGGCGAATGGAATCCGGGTACTGACAAAAGATACGGATTTCAATACCGGTTCTGCCAGATTTAGAACCTTTCGGGCGTAAAGGTCCTGCCGCCGTAGGTCGAAACGACTGATCGGTTTTTGCCAATCGGATTGGGCCAGATATCCCAGGGTTACATCATGTCCCTGTGCCGACAATGATATGCCGGTTAGGGCGGCATGCTCAATCCAGTAATGCAGGGTGGCAAAAATGAAGATCTTTTTTCCTGCCGGGGCGGATTTTCGTAATTCCAATGTGTCTTTTACGAGTTCAGGAAGCGCTTCCTGCAAATGGCGCAAACTAAAATGACTGTTGAGTGATCGTCCCCTCTGACGGAGAAGCCAGTATAACTCAACGGTAAATGGGATCTGTCCCAGGATTTCTTTAACTACGTCTTTTCCTGCTGCTGCAGCCGCTGTCATCACTACACCGCCTCAATGTTCCAGGTAAGACGCGGTCGGATGGGTCCCAGCCGGGGTTCCGGCCAATGCATTCCTGGAGCTCCTGCCGCGTCAATATTGAATGTCAAGGCCTGTTCATCCTGAAAATACCGTTTTACCCGGAACGTGCTGGCGTTCACAGCCAGCATAAACCGCCCCTCATTTAGCATTTCCGCCGGTAAGGTACACCGGCTGATGTATCGGCCTGCTTTGCGGACGGAGAATTCATCATATTGCTCGGGATTATCCGTGTCAAAGGATGTCATGATGTATTCGCCCCGCATGCTTAATAAATATATGCCCACGCGTAATCCTGTGATCGGGGCATCCAACTCATATTCAACTTCTACATCCACCGGTTCGGTGGAACGAAGTGTATCCACAATTTCGCCTTTCGGGTTCCGTACGCGAATGGCTACAGGCTTAAATGGCGCGGCATCCGCCGGAATCTCGTCCGGTTGCCACATCCGCTGGCCTTCCTGAGAAAAACCGGCTGAAAGGTAATAATCCACCGCCTGGGGTGTGGGCGCCCGCATCGCCAGATGGCCTTTTTCAATCACTATAGTTTCATCAGTCAACCGTAAAATGGCTGACATATTGTGACTCACAAACAGCACAGTACGTCCCTGCTGAGCCACATCACTCATCTTGCCCAGACATTTTCGCTGGAATTCCGCGTCGCCAACAGCCAGAACTTCATCAACAACCAGGATCTCCGGTTCCAGGTGTGCAGCCACAGCAAATGCCAGTCGCAGGTACATGCCGCTGGAATACCGTTTTACCGGTGTATCGATAAACTGCTCCACTTCAGCAAATGAGACAATCTCATCAAATTTTCGTTCCACTTCGGCGTGTTTCATTCCCAAAATGGCGCCATTCAGTGAAATATTCTCCCGCCCGGTCAGTTCCGGATGAAAACCCGTCCCCACTTCGAGCAGCGATCCCACACGCCCGTTGATCACGGCTTTCCCCTCTGTAGGTTCGGTGACGCGTGAAAGCAGTTTCAACAACGTGCTTTTTCCGGCGCCATTCCGGCCGATAACACCCAGAACCTGCCCCTTCATCACATCAAAAGATACATCACGCAAAGCCCAGAATTTGTTGTCAACCCCGTTCCCCGCACCCAACCGTTTTGCCGGTGATGAGAATGCCGTCGAGAGGGATTCACGCAGGGTTGTGTACGCGGCAGGGCGCTGGCCGATGGTGTATTGCTTGCCGAGGTTTTCTGTATGGATGGCAATATCGCTCATGGCTACACCATATCGGCAAAACGCCGTTCCATTCTGCGGAAATAGTACAAACCGGTGATCAACAGCACAATGGATATTCCGGTGGAAACTGCCAGCATACCGGTTGGCGCGCTGGTGGATGAACCCAGAAGCGCCCAACGGAATCCTTCAACCACCCCGGTCATCGGATTCAGCGCATAAACCAAGCGCCATTTTTCAGGCAGAAGGCTGGCCGGGTATGCGATCGGGGTCAGGGTCATCCAGAACTGGGTAAGAAAAGGCAGAACATACCCGATATCGCGGTATAACACATTCATCGCCGAGAGCCAGATGCCCACACCAAGTGCTGTAATCATTGCCAACAATACAAAAAGGGGCAATGTCCAAACAACATTTGTCGGGTAAATACCGTAAAAAAGCATCATGCCGAATAACACGATGAAAGCCAGCGCGAAATCCACCAGTCCGGACAGGATCGAAGCCAATGGAAGGATCAACCGCGGGAAATACACCTTGGTGATCATGTGGCTGCTCTGCACCAGTGAATGGGCTGCATCAGATAGTGCTTTTGAAAACAATGTCCAGGGCAGCAAGGCTGTATACGAAAAAATGGGATACGGCACTCCGTCTGATGGAACCTTGGCCAGATTTCCAAAGAAAATACTAAAAACCACCATGGTTAAAAATGGTTGAAGAATAGCCCATGCCGCCCCCAGAGCGGTCTGTTTGTATCGAACTTTCAGGTTGCGCCAGGTGAGGAAATACACCAGCTCGCGGTACACCCAGAGATCTTTCAGGTTAAGGGCTGTCCACCCGCTGCTGGGTTTAATAACCACAGTACGGGGTGTTTCAGCTTTTACCAGAATAGTGCTATCAACGGTCATATCCAATTACCGATCTTTATTTAATTCCATCTTTGTTGGCACGGAACCAGTCAATCGTACGGCGCAAGCCGTCTTCAAAACTCATCTGCGCGCGAAAACCAAAGTAGTCCCATGCCCGGTTGGTATCCAACCCACGACGGGGCTGGCCATTGGGCTTCGTTGTATCCCAAATGATCTTGCCTTCAAATCCGGTCAAACGCGCGATCATGTTGACCAGGTCCTTGATGGCAATTTCATTACCGGAACCCAGGTTCACCGGTTCTGGTCCGTTGTACGATTCGGCCGCCATGAGGATGCCTTCTGCCGCGTCTTCCACATACAGGAACTCGCGGGTTGGGGAGCCATCCCCCCATACTTCGATCGAGTCGGCTCCGGCTTCCTGCGCTTCCACACATTTTCGGATCAGCGCCGGAATGACATGTGAACTATCCAGTCGAAAATTATCGCGCGGACCATACAGGTTTACGGGCAAAAGATAAATACTATTGAAGCCATACTGTTGCCGGTATGCCTGCGATTGTACAAGCAGCAATTTTTTCGCCAACCCATAGGGCGCATTGGTCTCTTCCGGATACCCGTCCCACAAATTCTCTTCCTTGAACGGCACAGGAGTGAATTTAGGATAGGCACAGATCGTCCCGAGGCAAACGAATTTGCCTATTCCACGCTTCCATGCTTCGTGGATCAGTTGAAAACCCATCATGGTATTTGAATAAACAAATTCAGCCGGATGCTCACGGTTGGCGCCAATCCCACCGACCTGCGCAGCCAGATGAATGACCACATCGGGTTTGCTCGCATCCAGCATCCGGCGGACATCATCGCCATTCACCAGGTCATATTCTTCAATCGTTGGTATAAAAATATTTTTGCCCCCGCGCCCCCAAATTTTAAAAAATTTTAAAAACCCAAAAAACCGGCACCGCCGGTCACACAAACCTTTTTTGATTTCCAATAATCCTGGTTTCCCATTGATGTCATCTCTTTTGACTGTCTCCTTCCAGGTTGTCCGTTTGGGTATTTTCCTGCGGGCAAGGTATTCCTGTCCCTGATTTGTCACCATCAGGCCAATCAACAAAGATCTTCAACCCATTAATCTTGAGGCATGGCACGTTGCCATCTGAAGAAATTTGTACGCCCTGTTCCGTGCAGGTTAACTTGCACACATCCGCCACATCCCCCTCACCCATCAGGGTGACCCGGTCATATCCGGCCTGGCGAACCTGACTCAGGGTCGTCTCCATTCGTTCCCGTACCAACCGGTACAGGCGGAATGAATTCTGAATATAGTCCATGGTGAGGTTGGCTCGCAGGGTAATACCTTCCGGCGTGATGATGTATCGCAGTTTACGCCGCTCAGCGTGCCTGACCTTAACATATCCTTTTGCCACTAATCGTTTGAGATGCCAGTTTACGGTTCCAACAGCCACTCCCACCTGGGCTGCCAGACTGGCCTGGGTTGCATCCGGATTCTGTTCTATATGTTCTAAAAGAATAAGATCTCTCGCGGGGTCGGGGATGAGTCCCATAGCGCCGTCCTAAATTCAATCGTTGAATTATAAAACGGATGGCACACCCGGTCAAGGACTGGATTTTAGGTTGTGTATTCTGGTCGGGTTACCGGCAAACCCGGTTGTCGTTGCATTCGGGCAAACGGACCGGGCAGGTCCATTCAGTTTCCGGTGATCGTAAATAAACAACATTATCCACAATCAGTGCCAGCCAATCGTTATTGTATTTATCTTTGCAACCTATTGCCAGAACATCAGATCCGTTTGGCAGGCTTTCCGGAGATTTCTGAATTGGTAAAATACCCGTTACGGGTGTGGATGGTCCTATAACATCCATCACAAGGCGGGGGAAATTTTGAACCCGGAAAGCAGAGAATTGATCCGGTTCTCCTTTTCCCTGAGCATAAAATCGGGGATATAACCCCATCCCGTATGAAACGACCGAATCGGGTAAAAGTAAGAAGTCATTAAGTTGATTTTCTGATAAACCCAGTTTATTCAAATCCATCCGGCTCGATAGTTCACTGACGAGATTTGATTTATTAATGGATTGATACCGCTGTGGAACGAAATTGTTCAAGATAACTGGAAGTGATCCGCAAATGAGAAATGTCAATACTATCGCTACGATCCATTTCCTGTGAACCAGCCCAGGTTCATCGACTTTTTGAGAATCCAAAATTGGATTCAATGATGTAGCCCCATACCATTTTCTGATCCAGTAGATAAGCTGTGTCAACCCAAAAGCAAAATAAAGAATACAAACCCAATCCGCCGGAATGATATATCGTCCTCCGGACGTACGGACTGCAGCCGTCGCAATGCTGTAGGCAACAAAAAAAACAGCGGGAACCAGACCTGGTACTCCAACCCGCGCCCATCCAGCTGACACACCAAGAGCAAGAGTAATCATTGTGCCGCATAACAATAATGATTGCTCTAAGGAAAGACCACCATGCCAATCCGGATCCCAGTAGGAATTGGGAGCCTTGATCGTTTCTTCCAGGGAATTAAGCATAATCTGTGTTGGGAAAAGGGCAGCTCCATCTATTAAATTATGAAAAAAATGTCCGGAAACATATCGGGAGATTCCGGTTATTCGATTCCAGGTTCGGTTGCTTGATCCATTCGCTATAGGAGAAGGAGTTGACAGTGAGGGAATTGCTTCCCCCGCTTCGGGAGTCTCGATTACTGAAGGGGTATCCGGTTTGTTTAGAGCGTAATATGTACGTTGCTCGAGGACCACACCGTGCATGGTTGACATGAAGAAAAGGATTTTCCCACTCCGTTGATACGATTGAATCATCCACGGCATCATGGTCCCTAAAAACATGGCAATAAATAGTAATGCGTTTACCACCCCCTTTTTCCATTGTTTCCAGCAAAGCAAGAAAATACCAACAACTGCCACCGGCATTACAAGCAATGGATTCAATCGAATCATGGAAGCCAATCCCAATGAACCACCAGCAGCGATCAAAAAATGCATACTTTGTCGATTTGTAACCCACCGTACAAAGAAGAGGACAAACAACACAAGAAATAGTCCGGCCAGAGATTCACTCATAAGCAATCGGGAATTGGTTGAGAGTACCCAAAGTGTCCCCTGAATATTGTTCATTTCCCTAAAGATATACAATACTGCTGTCAGCAGCCCGGCTAAGCGCGAATGAATCCGATGCCCAAGCATATATAGGATGGCGGGAACAAGAGCAATAGCAGCGATCTGCGCACCAACCACCGTGCTCATTCGATTGCCTACTAGCAAATGAATAATGGACAGGAAAGCTACATATACAGGCTTATCCACATAGGTCTTGCTGCCCAATCCCTCGCCAATGACAGCGTTCATGGCTTCCCTGTCGTATCCTACAGCGTCAGAGAAAGGATACATCTCATTATTGGGAGGATATGGTCCTGGAGCAAAAAAACTTTTAGGCATTTCGATCTGGGTCCATATGGCTACTGCTGAGCCCCAAAGTAGAAGACATATCACCAAATCTGGCAGAATTTTCTGAAATTTGAAATTTTGACGCGTATAGAAAAAACCGGATTTATGTAAAAGGATAAGTATCAGGAAGGAACCTGTCAGCCCAGCGATTATCTGAACTCCCAATATTGGGATATTAAAATCATTCCAATAGACAATATCCGGAATCAACCCTATTTTTGATACTGATATAAAAATTATCAAAGCAGCCAAGATACCAAGTACAATGGCCCACTTTATTAGTAAACTCTTCTCACTTTTTAAAATATTCCGTAAAGACAAATTGTTTGCCTTTTTTATTCGCTTGAAAATGTATAAAACCAATACTTGAATCGATAAAAGTAAAAGCCAGACTACAGCCGGGGTTACCCGTTCTTTGTATCCACCAAAATGACCCCAACCACTGGCAGGGGTGAAAACCAATATCCAGGAAATTAATGCAACCAGAACAAAAGGAAGATTAATCCATGGGTTGGATAAAAGATTCTCACATCGCTCAGAAATTTTGCTACTTTTTCCAACCCGGTACGCCAATCCAAGGAAGAAAAATGATAACAAAGTAAGGCCGGAAATTAAAACCAGTCGCTCAAAAGACAATCCACCCAACACAGAGCTTCCGGATTCAGAGGGAGTTATTCCCGATTGGATTGCCGCAACACACCCTTCTATAGCAGATAGTAGCAGCAGGAAGAAAATCGGCTTGTTTTTCATGGTATTGGTAGTGGACAAATCAAAGATGTTATCCCCGGTCTTGAATATGTAATTTTTTCTTTTCCAACAATGGTCAAGAAAACACTATCAAAATAATTTTCACCTGCACACCCAACCACATAAACCTCCGAGGCGTCAGGCAAGTATGTAATCTGCTCATTGATTGGAAGTATCACATCTAACTGATTACCGTTTTCATCAATGCCAACAAAGGACAAATGATCAAATGGCAACGGGCTAAAAGCCGATCCTCTTCCACCGGTATCTCCCGCTCCGGTTTTCATCCAGCGTGGGAACATAACTTTTACAAGCATAAAAGATGAATCATCATACTTCGCGAAATCCTCAAGCGCATTCCATGTCAAATTTCCGGGAAGGTCGACCCCACTTGCCTCCATTGTCTCCAAAACTTGAATCTTGGTCAAGTTTTTACCATCCACCGGGGGTATCAGGCCAAGAACAGCAGGCAGGCAGGCAAATACGATGATGAGGATCATTGCCCCAGCCTGGAAATTACGAGCTCGAGTGGCTGTAACCCCACTTGGAGATACGAGAGGATTTTGCGGATTGTCGACATGACCATTTCCCATCAGCCAGGTGGAAACCGTCCACAGGCCAATAGCATAATAGAGAGGAAGCACCCAGTCAATCGGCACAATATACCGTCCCCCTGAAACCAAAGAAATGGTGTTCGTACCCAGGTAGGAAACCAAAACCAATCCCGGTACAAGGCTTGCCATACGGGTATATTTCCATGCCCGGGAAAATCCCACTACCAGCATAAGCAGGCTGATTGACAAAATGATCCAGCCATCTTTTTCCAGCTGGCCATCCCATTCCTGATCCCAATATCGAAGCCGGATTGTTTGATCCAAATCGGTGTGATACGGTGACACTGGCAAAGCCATACCGACCGTTACCAGGTTGTGGAAACCCGTATGCAGCATCTGATCAATTAAAACAGTATGACGGTTGGGAAAGTTCGTTTCCGTTTCAGATAGCGTTGTGGTTTTTTGCTCGGGCGATGCAAATGAACCAGTGGGACTGGAAATTTGCAATCCAGAATCAGTTGATTCATTTAATACGGGCTTTATTCGATTTTTAAAGATCACACCCCGTGCTTTGCTCATATATGATTTAAATGCATCATCAAAAACAACCTGATTCCGAATTCCCCATGGCACCAGGGTTCCTGTAAAGAACAAACACAGGACCAACAAACTCATCCAGGTTTTTCTCTTTTTTATTCCAGAAAAGAAAATCCAGACAATGATAACCAAAAAGAAAAGTGCCACCATGTTTAAGCGAACAAGAACAGCAAGACCCATGACTCCACCAGCCAGCGCCGGAAACCAGAGGGACCCTTCGGGGTCTTTCCACCAGGTGACAAGAGTAATACAACATAGCAATAACATGAACGCTGTCCATGGTTCAGACATGGTCATGGACACATTGGTAGATTGAATGTTGGGGGCGATAGCCAGGTTATTCGCCTGGATAAATAAAACAAGCAAACCGGAAAGAACACCTGCCGGTCGGTTGGACAACCGTAAACACAACAGAAAGACCAGTGCAGGAATGACGGCCAATAAAGCCTTTTGATAAAGGATCATTCGGGAGAAATTGGAGCCGGCCAGCCAATTTAGACACGCAAGGAACGTCAAGTGGAGAGGTTTGTCGACAAACCCTTCTGTGAAACCGTGTCCGGATAAGATCAATTCAGCCTGCAGGGCATAGTCTCCAGCATCTGAGTATGGGTAATTGGTGTAATTCGGTGGATACGTTGTAGTTGTATATCTGCTGGCAGATACTGGAACCGATTGCCAGACAAGGAATGCGGAAAGCCACAACAGACAAAACAAAAGTAGATCCTTATACCGTGACAACCATCCATATCGGGATCCCCATATATGGATTCCGGTAAACACAATCAACCAGGATACACCCAATTGCCAATTGATTATCGGGACTCCAGTCTTCCCCCAGTACTGGGTTCCGCTTCCAACTCCCTTCCCAGTCAATGCAATCACAACCCAGATGAGGGCTATTATCAAACCCAGGGACAATCCGGCTTTTCCGGAAAGAAGGTTTTGCTCCTCAGAATCTGCAACCTTCAATCTGTGGGTCAAATATAACCAGTAAATCCACAGGCATGTATCAAAAACAAACAACAAGAGAAGAATTGGTGAAAGCCGTTGATAGATTGCAATCCATCCATTTAGCGAGGCTGGTGGTAGAAATGAAACCGTAATCAGAACAAGCCAGCCAGTTGGAAGAATAATTTCAATAATTCTTCTTGTTCGAGGATTATCTATTAAAGGATTCAACCACCGGCTCAATCGAGATTGATTTGGAATCATTGAAAACACCAGGAAGCAACATCCCACTGCGATCATCACAGGTATAACAAGCAGCCCTCCCCGGCTTAAAGTAAAAGATCCCGGTAGACTAAATATAGAAGTTATTGATGTGAAACAAAAAAAAACGACAACCAGTATTAATACCGGTAGAAGAAAAAGATCTGCCAATCTAAAGAGGTTTTCTCGGGTGGTTTGGCGCATACTCGTATCCCTGCGCTATGTTTGGTTTTTTTCCAGGAACCAGATTGCCGCAATTCCCACCAATATCACAAGCAGTAATACACTATTCGCCCAAACGGGTGGTAAGCCAACAGCGATAAATGCGAGACAATTCAGGATCAAAGCAACCAGATGCATTGTGTATACTGCCCGACTGGGTTCCAACCCCAATGCCACAAGACGGTGATATGTATGATCGCGATTCCCTTTGTAAAAGGGAATATGTCTTCTCAAACGGGAAACAGTCACAAGGGTTGTATCAAATATGGGCACACCAATCAATAGAATCGGGACAAGGTAGGATGATGTCTGGAAACTACCTACCGGGTTATAAAAAATGGCCATAACCGACAACAGGAAACCCAGTGTTTGAGCTCCAGAATCTCCCAGGAACATCTTTGCCGGGGTTGAATTGAAAAGAAAAATTGCGACACATATTCCTGCAAGAATCGCACTGGTCAGCGACAGTAAATGCTGACCGGATTCAACAGTTGCGAGCATGAAAAAGGCAAATGCCCAGCCACTCAATCCGACTGCGAGCCCGTCCATACTATCCACCAGATTAAAGGCGTTTGTCACCCCTACGATCCAGAAAATAGTTAATAATTTATCCAGTAATTCATAAATGAGGCCGGAACCACCAATGAAAAAGGTCCTCGACTCAAAAATCTGGATGGAGACCCCTGACAGGATCAAAAAGATTGAAACAGCTACCTGCCCCAGGAATTTCGGCAATGCAGAGAGCCTCTTGTAATCATCCCATATACCAAATGCAAAAATAACCAGTGCCCCTAGAAGCATGCTCCGTATCTGTCCATCCTGCCAGAGTCCGGTGCCTATCACCAGTACAGACAGAGAGAGCATCAAAGCTATCCCGCCGGCGTAAGGCATCGGGATTGTGTGTTGCTTATACGGTGCGGCGCCTGGAAAATCCAATAATCTAATTTTTCGGGCTAACAAAATACCCAGATATGCCGTCCCCAGCGTTAAAAGCACACTTATCAATAGTGCCTGAAACAGGCCGGTATACTCGAGAGCATTCGGAATCATATCGGTTTCACTTCCCCCTGAAGTTTACTATAGACTACCAATGTCTCGTCGATTATCCGTTCATTTGAAAATTCTTCAACGGCAAGTTTTCGCGCGTTATTTCCCATACGTTGCCGTCCTTCCGGGTCATTCAAAAGGTTTTTCAGGCAAACCGTCAGATCTTGAATATCTTTATATCTGGCTAAAAGCCCGGTACTTCCGTGTATCACTACTTCCCGGCTTCCGGGAGCATCAAACGCAACCAGTGGGCGTCCACAGGCAGCAGCTTCGATCAGAGTTTTAGGCAAGCCTTCACGGTATGATGGCAGACAAACGATGCTTGATGCCGCATAGAGCTCCGGCATATTGCCCTGCCAGCCAACCCACGTGATCAAACCCTCTTTTTGCCATTTTTTAATCATTTTTACCGGTACCCCGGCAGGATTTTCAGAGTCTGAATCACCAGCCAGAACGAATTTTGCCTGAATTCCTTCAGCGAGTAATATCCGGGCAGCTTCAACAAATTCGCCCACTCCCTTATCCCAGAGCATTCGAGCGGGCAACAATATCTGCGGGATCCCCTCAGGAAGTGGTGTTGGCGCAAACTTCCGGATATCCACACCAGAACCACGTACAATATCGATCCTATTTGTATCAACCAACCCGGTTTCCTGAAACTGATAGAGATCATCCTTGTTCTGGAATATCACATGGGTAGAACGCAATGCCAAACGGTACAAAAAAAGAATAAAAGACCTGAATAACTTGGATACGGTAGCTTCATTGATGAAAAGGTATCCCAATCCTGTAATGGAGTTAACTATACGCGAAATACCAACCCATTTTGCTGCCAACGACCCGTAAAGTACACACTTGACTGTAAAGTGATGAACCAAATCAGGTCTTTCGTCACGATAAACTTGCATGAGTTTTATCAGAGTAGCAAATTCACGAAAAGGGTCCCGCCCTTTTCGTGAAAATTTGAATTCCACCCAACGGAATCCATCCCTGGTAAGTTCACGAGTGTACGCATCTGCAGGTGACATAAGCACTACATCATGTCCCTTAGACCGGAGTGTTTCAGCCAGAGGAAGCCGGAAATTGTATAGATACCAACCAGTGTTCGCAAATAGTAGGATTTTCACGTTTTTCTATTGAGCTCGCAGCCATTCCTGGAAAACTAGAATATCCCAAAGATAATACTGGTTATCATGCGTTCCGGATTTATGTTCCTGCCACATTTTCTGAACTTCCTCAGGGTCGAAAAATCCTTCCTCACGCATGCGGGATGAATCCAGCAAATCATCCGCCCAGTCTTGTAGTGGTCCACGCAACCAGGAATCAATTGGGATTCCGAATCCCATCTTGGGCCGCTCTATCAATACTTTTGGCACATAGTCATAAAGAAGCTGACGGAGAATATACTTTCCCTGCCCGTTTTTGATCTTCATATCCAGCGGCAAACGCCAGGCAAATTCAATCACCCGATGATCATCCAGGTATGGCACCCGAGATTCCAAACTGACTGCCATACTCGCCCGGTCCACTTTTGCTAGAATATCATCCGGTAAATAGGTAATCAGATCCATATACATCATCCAATGGGTAAAATCCGGGACGGATGGCCATTCTGAGCTATCAGTAAGGGGAGTCCTGGGTTCCTGACCGCCAATAACCAATTCATCAGGCTTCTTCCAGTGGGAAACCAGTCGATAGTACAATCTCTCAGGAGAATCCACAGAAATGACATCTGAAATTTTCTTGATTTTCTCACCAGCCTGTGGAACCCGGAGAGAATTCGGAATCACCGGTTTTATTGTGCGGAAAAGGCTATCCCAGGCAGCCGGTGATAGAAGTCGCATGCTTCCACCCAGAGTTTTCCGCACACCCGTTCCCATCCAGCCAATTTTTGACCAGATATCATTTCCCCAAAAATACCGGTTGTATCCAGCAAAAAGTTCATCCCCTCCGTCACCAGATAAACTGACGGTTACAAAATTCCGGGTCAATTGTGAAACCAGATAGGTTGGTATCTGGGAAGAATCTGAGAAGGGCTCATCGTACATGACCGGTAGTTTCGGAATGACTGCACGCGCTTCCTCCGAAGTGACAATAATCTCGGTATGTTCGGTATTTAGGTGTTTGGCAACTTTTCTGGCATGTTCAGCTTCGTTATACTCATCTTCCAGAAATCCAATGGTGAATGTTTTCACCGGTATATTGCTCTCCGCCTGCATAAGCGCAACAATGGTGGATGAATCCACACCACCGGAGAGGAATGCTCCGAGTGGAACATCCGCCATCATGCGCAACCTCACAGATTCGCGCAACAGACCATCCAACTGATCTTTGGCTTCCTTAAAAGATCCGGTAAATGGATCAGCCAGTCCGGATTCAACAGTTTTCCGGGCAGACCAGAATACTATCGGTTCAGGAACATATCCGGGCTGATCAAATGGAAATGACAGGATGGTTCCCGGCATTTGTTTATAAACATTCTGAAATATGGAAAAAGGCGCGGGGATGTAATTGTGCCGGGTGAATAGGGCCAAGGCGTTTCGATCGATCTCTCCGGCGAATTCCGGATACGCACGCAGGCATTTCAATTCAGATCCAAAAAGAAGAGACCGTCCAACCCAACCATAGTATAGTGGTTTTACCCCAACACGGTCCCGCACAAGATGCAGAAAACGATCCCGCCTGTCCCATATGGCAAAAGCGAATTGTCCATTGAAACGTTTAACCGCGGGCACCAAACCCCAGGCATCAATGGCTTCAACCATAACCTCGGAATCGGATGTGCCCCGGAATGTGATACCGGATTTTGTCAACTCTTCCCGTAGTTCGCCATAGTTATAAACTTCACCATTAAAAATCATAATAAACCGGCCACTCGACGAGATCATCGGCTGCCGACCGGTGGGGGTCAGATCCACAATAGCCAACCGGCGGAAACCCAGGGCTATACCATTGGATTCGTCTACCCATGTACCGCTGGAATCAGGTCCCCGATGGACAATCCTGTCAGACATACGGGTAACCCGGGCTTCTAATTCAGAATCTGATCTATCTCGGCGGGTATCAAGAAATCCGGTTATTCCACACATTCTTTTCCTTTGTCAAGTTCGTTGATTTGGTTTTCTTCTTATATCAGATTCGCGAAGTATACCAGCGATCAAAAAGTCTTTGGCTTAGCCACAATTCCAACGGTGAAAGAGTATTTAATCGGAAACCAGTTGATTGGGATACCCGTGACACTGATAATGTCAAAAAAACTCTCCAATTGATGCATGAATTCCTGGTAATTGAATCCTTTATGTTCGTTGCGGTGAACTTTGGAAGTATTACCAAGCAATTCATTCCAAAATTCATAAAAAGTGTATTCCTCATCTTTACTATCCCGGTAAAATACTTTCTTGGCAGCATATTTGACCAGAAAAGGCAAGCCCGTTTCGTTTGGTACAGTAAAAAATATAATCGTATTGACATTGCTCGAGATCTTTTGCAGATAGCCATTAACAATCGTTGGGGGTATATGCTCTATTGTTTCTAGTGAAATTCCCAGGTCATATCCGTCTTTATCAACCAACATTGCTTCCGGAGATGAGCATTCGTGAAAACGTATATTTGAATGTCCGGCATATCGAATACGTCCAATATCCAATCCACCTTCCCAGTTTGCGTCAAATCCATCGTAAAGCAATGGTTGAGAAGGTAGCCAGTCAATACTGCGACCATCATAGCAACCCAATTCTAAAACCCTTAAAGGCTTGTTACCACAATGCCTGATTGTCATCTTTCGCAACCAGGCAAATCGGGATAGATGTATGAGTGACCTGAATCCTTTTTGAAAAAGACGTTCGTTATAACTTTGATTATTCATAATCTTGTGGCAATTTCTTTCCAAACCTCTTGGTATTTTTGGGTAATTTGAGAGATTTCATAATGTGAAAGAATCTGTTCTCTGGCAAGTTTCCCAAGATCTGATCGTTCGGTAGATGGCATTGAGATCAGTTTTACGACGGCATCTGCCAGTAAGAGGGGGGCTTCAGGGGTAACGGTATAACCGGTTTTTCCAATGAGATCGGATGTGTCACCAACATCCGTTCCTACACAGGGAATTTCACAAGCCATAGCTTCGCCTATTGTCAGAGGAAATGCTTCTCCAAATTTGGATGACAATACGGCTATATCCCAAGAAGCATATATTTTTGGCATGTCGTTTCGCCGGCCTAACAAATGAAACCGGCTTTTTGTTGTGGAATCTATCATCAAAACAATATCAGCGTTACTCCATGAGACCCCATCACCACAAAGAACAAAATGCAAATCAGGATACTTTTTAAGTAATTCATTTGCCGCAAGGAAGAATGTACCAAAATCCTTTTGTGGATCAAATCTGGCAGCCATTCCAATGACCATGTCTGTTGATGCAATTCCAAGTTCGTTACGAACTTCTTTTCGTGCTCGAGCATCTGCCCGGTATTCCGAAAGATCAAACCCGTTTGGTATAAAATACATCCGTTTTCCATCGAAACCTTTCTCAATATGAACCCTCTCTGCAACGCGGGAACAGACAATGATGCCATCTGGGAGAAAATGGGAAAGAAAGGCATTTATTCGTACAACCAATCTCGTACTTTTTTTGCTCTTGGAAAGATCAAGGGTAC
Source organism: uncultured Leptolinea sp. (assembly GCA_964424035.1). Lineage (GTDB taxonomy): Bacteria > Chloroflexota > Anaerolineae > Anaerolineales > Anaerolineaceae > Leptolinea. The sequence goes on along the minus strand of CAYRHB010000001.1, from coordinate 34,794 downwards.
TGTTATGAATTCCCCAAACAACATGAATCCCTTTTATTGTTTTTGCAACCAGGCCTCCAAGTAAATCTGAATGGTACATCCATGTTTGGATTATTTGCGGTTTATTGGCCTTTATTTCTTTATATAAATGGGAAAAACCTTTCCAGATTGAGTATTTTTTATTAAATCCAACTGACACAATTGGGATACCAATATCTTTCAGCTTTTCGCCTATCGGTCCATTTTCAGTTAATGAAATCACTCGACATGGAAATTGTTTTTGGTCAACATTCTTTAGCAACCAATAGAGCATAGTTTCAGCCCCCCCGGTATTCAGGCCAGTGATGACGTGAGTTATCTTTATCCTGCTATCAGATTCCATTATTTTGCCTGTTTATATGCTGATTCCACAAAGAAAAAACCTCTGGTGTCAGTATCAGTTCCCCACTGGCCACAAAGCTCGGACAATCCCTGACTGGATGAAAGAACATCCGTAGGTGCGATTACATACACAAATTCATTGCTCCTATGATCATGCGCCAGGAACAGAGAACTCCCCGGGGTTACCGGATTGGCGATCAGGTATGGTCTGAATACAGGAGAATCATGAATGCTCCGGTTCAGATCCGAATATCTCAGGGATGGAACAAATGAGATGGACCGCGAATCGTCTGGAACCACATTAATGTATGAACCGGAAGATATCATCGTAACAATGCTTTGCTCTCCGTTTTTGCAGTGTGATGAAACATT
>CAYRHB010000001.1:26068-34052 GCA_964424035.1 uncultured Leptolinea sp. | reverse complement strand
TTGGAAAAAAATTAATTTTTTAACCGTATATATAAAAGTTAAAAATCTTTTCTATACCTTTTTTCAGTGTGAAGAAAAAATTTCCGTAAAAGGCTTTATTCCAATCCTCATCAAAATCGGGAACACAATCATGATAGATATCAAAAAAGTTGAAAAAGATAGCAGACTTTTCGGATACTGCGAAATCTTATGACAAATTCCATCGTTGCCTGAATTATGGATTAAATGCTTCAAGTAATTGCCAGTTTCAATTATTCCTATCATTCCAAGAGCTGCAACCCATGGAATAACTGCAGCATACGTGCGTATCTCAGCGTCTATGGTTGGAACAAATGGAACCGACAAGACTATTCCCAAAATTCCCGCCAATACCATGGAGTATTCCGGCTTTTTGATTTTTAAGGACCCAAGCACCAGACCGATCAGCGATAATATTGCCACCATTCCCCGTACAATATACGTTTCCATCGTATTGTCGCTTTGGATAAAACCGAACAGACCATACCACTCAAGGTTAAAAAAGGCTGCCCAGTACTTGAGTGCTCCTTGAATGGTCAGGAATGGGTTTGCACGAAATGCCTCGAAAGCATAACCATATACAATTCGAGATAAATCAGGTTCCACCAGACCAATTAATTCCGGATGGTCAACAATATAGTGCTTCCACCCGGTTCCACCGGTAACCAAACCATATAACGTATATGAAAAATTTGCCATACTAGTGCTTGTTTCACTTTTGATCACCGTAAAGAGAAGTTGGTTCAAACCAAAAGCCATTATCACACCACCCAAACAAAGACCGAGAAACTTCCAATTTAGCCTGCGATTTTCCTTATAGGCCAATCCCGCCCAGATGACCAGTATTGGCAGGATAAGAAAAGGGCCGGCGCGTGAAAGCAACCCCAGACTGAGCATCAATAAACCGGAAGCGAGTACCAAACCTTTTTTACGTGTTGCTCCACTCCAGAGTAATGCAAACCCAATTGCCCCTAAAGACATCCCCAATGTTTCGGTCATGGTTGAGCCAATAAACCGGCGAATGAATAAAAATAATTCCAGAATAAACAAAGCAGCGGCAGCAGATCCGCTTGTCATGTTAATCTCTCGGACAGAAAAAAATACAGATAGTGTGATGACGAACACAATTAAACCGATAGAAAATTTTAGGCTTTCACCTCCGACCCAATAAAACACACCCAATAACGCAGGAAGCAATGGTCGGCGGGAGGAAAAGGAATGCATCGGGTAACCTTCTGCCAGCAACCGCCCGCCATGATAATAGCCGTTTGCATCATTGTAGGGGAGCAACCCGGCAAAGATATTGTAATCACTGATTCCACTGGCCCATACACCTACCAGGGAACCAATGAAAAATATAGCAGTGATAATAAATCCAAGAATTATTCCCCAATGGTTCCATCTGGAAAGTGAAAAACCAAGACCGATGGATAGTAAACAAATGTAAAGCAGACTTCCCTCCCGCAGCTTAATGCCAACATCTGCCGGAAAGAGAAATAATCCCAAGATATAGCCTGCAATAATTATTACCAATGTGACCGTACACAGCCATAGAAGTTCAGTATAAAGACGGTCTATTTTTCTTCTAACAAACCATGAAATGGTAAAAGCTAGGGAGAAAAAAGATCCTTTCAAAAAAAAAGGAGCCAATCGTTCCAAAATGGACGCCCATTTTGAGTACAGTGAACCGAGGTACACCCCGCAAAAAAGGCTTAGTAAGAAAAGGACCCAGGCAAAAACAAGAGCAACTGGTTTTTGGCCATCCCATCTAATTAGAGAGTCCAATCTCTGAGAAAATTTCGGGTCAAGAATGGTTTTTCTGAGAAAAAAGCCAAGTACTCCCATACAAATAATCAGCCCCGCCATTTCCGCCAGTCGTAAAAGGGAGAATCCCCCGATCAAGGAGTTTTGGGGATCTGACGGTAAAACAAGAAGATAGATCATTCCAATTACGGAACCTATTACATCCGCAACAAGCGGAATGACATACATCATTTGACTGTGTGTTCTATTTTGGGTGGCTGACATCAGACGAATTTTATCCGGTTGGCCGCGAACATCACCATCTTCAACAACAACCAACCATGTTTCCAGCGTTCAATATTGGTCGTTCCATACGTTCTTTCACGGTATCGGATCGGCAGATCGACTATCTTGAGTGTTTGTTTGGCAGCTCCAAATAACAGATCAAAATCTCCGAAGGGATCAAAATTTCCGAAATAATCACGATTGCGGGCGATCAGGTCATAATCCGACCGGCGAAGCACTTTTGTCCCACAAAGACTATCTTTAATCGGCTGTCCCAAAAGCCATGAAAATGCTAATGAGAAAAATTTATTCCCCAACAGGTTAAAGAACCTCATCGCTTGTTTTTCCATGGGATACACCAACCGTACGCCGTTGATGAAATCCCCTTTCCCTGTGAATATCGCGTCGTAAAATCGCGGCAAATCTTCCGGCGGAACGGTAAGATCGGCATCCAGGATCATAAAGATATCGCCCGCCGCTTTACTGTACCCCAATCGTACAGCATCCCCTTTACCCTTACCGGTTTGCTGTAGAATCTGACAACGCCTGTCTGGTCGTGCAGCAACCTCGCGCTTTATTGTCTCAAATGTATCATCGGTTGAATTGCCTTCAACAAAAACAATCTCCGTCCCCCCGCCAATTTCCGGTACCCGATCCAGAATACTCACTATGTTACCAGCCTCATTTCGCGCTGGTACAACCACTGACACAACCGGTTCTTCGCCATTATCCACTTCAGGTTGCGGTCGCGCGATCAGCATGTTTGTTAATGCTAAAGTATGAAACGGCCAGAGTTTCACCAGAATCTTATTAAAGAAAGCATCAATTAAAGGTGTTCGTACCGGCCAGAGGATTTCTGACCATGACCGGATCACTTCCAGGTTTTCCAGATTGAGCAAATTCGATATGTCATCTACCGTCAACCAATTCTGGTACAGTGTCGGTTTTGCCACTTTCAAAACTTCCGCGAGGCTTAAAGGCAATTCCCATAACCGGCTGTATACGTTGATGATGATTCGTGTACGGGCATGGGATAACCTTCGAATTTCTTTGAATACTGCCTGAACATCCCAAAGATCATTTAATAAGTCGGATAATATGATTACATCGAATGTTCCTGCCAGACCAATGTTCATGGCGTCAGCCGTGAAGAAGCACAGGTCCGGGTGTCTTGAGACTGCCCGTTTTACCATTTCGATTGAGAGATCCAGTCCAACACCCACGCCGGGTTGCAGGTTTGCCAGAAGATCTCCCTGTCCGCATCCCACTTCCAGAACCCGCTGTCCTGGTGCAACCAGGAACGAATAAACGTCTGTAAGCCGGCGATGGTAGTATCCGCCCAGGCCTTTCCACCTATCCATACTCAATGCCGTTTGATCATTATGTTCGCGGCGAGATTGACGATAGTTGATTTCAGCAATTCGGTTATTGTTTTGATTCTGAATAATGGATCCCAATTTAATCTATCCTAACTTTTCAATTTCCCTTGTCGTGGCTTCCACCATGGCTTCTATACTGAATTGGTTGACTATCCGTTGCCTCGCCTGAACGCCAAGCTTTTTTCGGTCTGCCGGTTCCAAACGCATCATGTCATTCATCGCGGAAGTGAGCGCATCTATTCTTCTAGGAGGTGCAATTTTCCCAGTTTCACCAACTATTCTGGCAGAGTCGCCTACATCTGTTACGACACAAGGGATTTCACAGGACATGGCTTCTGCTATCACATTGGAAAATCCTTCGCCTATGGACGAAGATACACAAACATCCAATGCATTATAAAGCGGAAGCGGATCCAATTCCGCTGGAAGCATCTGCACTGACTTATCAATATGTAATTCAGAAATAAGATTCAATAATTGTCCGCTATACTCGTTTGGGCCATCGCCAATTATCAGAAATTTAGCAGTTGGGAATTCACCGATTATTATCTGAGCTGCCCTAAGAAAACTCTCGTGACCTTTTACCGGATCCAAGCGGCCAATCAAACCCAAAACGATATCATTTTCCGTATATCCCAGCTCTTTCCTCTTTTGAACCCGTTTGGAGCTATCCGGAATGAACTTATCTGTATCAATACCATTATTAATAACAATGACTCTCGATGCCGGAATACCTCTTTGGATAGCTTTTTTTGCTCCGGCAAATGAATTTATGATGACCAGGTTGCTTAATCGGGAAATCCGATCTTCTATCCAATAAAGAACAGCAGCGAGCCAATCATAATCTTCTTTACGAAGATAAGTATGCCGGATTGAAATGATGGTTCCTTTTTGATGCACAAAAGGACGGGATAGAATTGCCAGTAAATTTGCAGCAACTAAATACGAAAAGACAATTTCCGGATTCTCTTCTTTAAGTATTCTGATCAGCCTTTGAAAAAAGGGGATTACATCCCATCTTCCTCTTTTTTCAAGTGAGCGAATAGATATACCAGTTTTTTTGAATTCTGATACCAGAGTTCCTTCAGAATAAAAGCTAATGACAACCGGTTGGATACGTTGTCTATCAATATTTTTTAATAAAACAAGTAATTGGCGTTCCGCTCCTCCAATATTAAGCGATCGTATTAAAAAACAGACTTTCACAAAATGAATCCTTTTTGCCTGGTTTTCTACCTGGAAGGTTATATTATATTCTTTATAGTCAAAAGCAAGACATCCATATGATCGAAAACCAGAAGGTGTGCCCTTCTGGTTTTCCCGTATATCAGCAATCTACCACTTATGAATACAATCAGCTACTTTTTTTATCTGCTCCTCGGTCAATTCCGGGAACATGGGAAGTGAGAGGACTTCGTTTGCCGCCATTTCAGATTCGGGGAAATCCCCGGCTTTGTAATCGAGATCTGAGTGGGCAGGTAATAGATGGACAGGGAATGGGTAGTGAATTCCATGTTGGATATTGTTCTGGGTCAAATGCGCCATCAGGTCTTCGCGTTCTTTCACCCGCACAGCATACACATGAAAAACGGGGGTTCCATACGCCATGATCTCTGGAGTTTTCACACGGCTGCCAGCAAGCAATTTGTTATACAACTTCGCATGATCCAGCCGGGCTTTTGACCATCGGTCCAGGTATTTCAACTTGACATTCAAAATGGCACCCTGAATACCTTCCAACCGGTAGTTATAACCTTTTAGGACATGTTGGTATTTCTTTTCCGCTCCCCAATCACGCAACATGCGGATCGTGCGGGCATACTCGAGATTGTTGGTGGTGACCATCCCACCCTCACCGTAGGCTCCGAGGTTCTTTCCAGGATAAAAACTGAAGCACCCCAGATCACCCATTGATCCTGCTTTTCGCCCTTTATATACGGCACCATGAGCCTGGGCAGCATCTTCTATGACGACCAGATTATGCTTTTTGGCAATTTCCAATATGGGATCCATATCAGCGCATTGGCCATACAGGTGTACCGGCATGATGACTTTCGTCTTTTTTGTTATAGCCGCTTCCACCTGTTCAGGGTCCATTGTGAAGGAGTGAGGATTAATATCAATAAAAACCGGTTTTGCACCCGTGTAACGGATCGCTGCAACCGTGGCAACAAATGTGAACGGAACTGTGATGACCTCATCACCCTCCCCCACACCAGCCGCCAGCAACGCCAGGTGCAAAGCCGACGTGCCGCTACTTACTCCAATCGCATTCCCAACACCACAATAGGCAGCGAAGGCCGTTTCAAATGCGGCTACTTCAGAGCCCAGAACAAACTGTGTTGATTCCAATACTCGTGAAACTGCTTCATCAATTTCCGGTTTAATACTATGATACTGAGCCTTAAGATCTACAAAGGGAATTGTCATCAATAGTCTCCAGGTATCAATTAATATGTACAGGCTGTCCACGGTTTGCCATGGATTGGTCTGCCGCCTCAAGGATTTTTACCACGCGCAATCCCATTTCTCCATCGGTTTGCGGTTTTGTACCATTCAAAACACAGTCAACAAAATGGGCAGCTTCTGTTTTCAATGCTTCGGTTGTCGCCAGATGAGGCGCCCACATATCGCCACTCCGGTAACTGACCAACATCTGATATACGCCTTCTGCCCCACCAGTCAGACTGACACCTTTATCATAGATCTTGATCTTTTCACTGGGCTCAATATCATCATATACGATCATCTGCCTGTCACCACCGATCAATGCCCGGCGGACTTTAACCGGAGCCATCCAATTGACATGGAAATGGGCAATCAGCTTGTTTTGCAGATAGCAGGTGATGTATGCCACATCCTCAGGCTGCCCGTTCAAATGCGCAACACCGGTAGCTGAAACCGCGGATGGTTGTTCACCCAGAATGAAATCCATTATGGATAGATCATGTACTGCCAGGTCCCACAGCACATTTACATCATGCTGGAATAGACCTAGGTTCACCCGTACCGAATCGTAGTACATGAGCTGCCCCATGGCACCACTGGTTACCAGTTCTTTTATCTTGATAACGGCTGGCGTATAAATGAATGTGTGGTCGACCATCAAGGTTTTGTTTGCTTTTTGAGCCGCTTCCAGCAACTGTTCTCCTTCCGCCACAGTATGGGTCATGGGTTTTTCCACAAGCACATGCTTCCCGGCTTTTATAGCCTGCATGGCTAATTCAAAATGCGTGGAAACCGGAGTTGAAATAACAACGGCATCCACTTCCGGCGAATTGACCAATTGGTTTGGATCTTCTGTCACATTAACTGTTGGATAACGCGACCGGACTAGATTCAATCGCTCAGCTTTCCTGTCGCTAACCATCGTCACCCGTGCGTCTTTGGTTTCATAAAAGTTGCGAACCAGGTTCGGGCCCCAATATCCATAACCGATCACACCAATGTTAATCATCATCTTCTCCGATTGATAGAATGGAATACCCGGGTAATGCCTTTTTCTTCACACTATCCGGGAATCTGAGAGTTATATTTTTCAGCAATAATTATATAACCATGCACATTAATACGCCTTTTATACAGTGCTCAGAAGAGCATCTACCCTGTCAGACGAAAGAAATTCAGATTACTTCAATCTTTTTGCTCCACGCCACTGATACATATGGATGAGTACAGGCATCATCAACAACATTGGAATGATCCAGATCATGACATATGAGATTTTCTCATATATGGCTGTTAAGCGATTGAAATCACCCATCCCATAACCTTTGGAGATTGAGATCACACCATCCTCATAATGTGCTCGCACAGCTTCAATCGATTTTCTGTCGTATCCCTTGTCAGCATAATACGACGTGATTATGTTTGGGTCTTGTTCGATTTTTTCAATGCTAAAAGGTACAACGACACCATAGAGTGGATCCAATACCCACCACTCATCATCTGTTGCATTCACTTGAGCGGTTGAAATAACATGACCAAATAGGCTGATAATCTTGGACTTAATCCCTTTTTCGTATAAGACCTCACTCAGGATGATTGCATGCTGTGAACACATCCCAACTCCGCGCTCAATGGCTTTACAATAATCAGCAAATTCATAACGGTTGAATTTTTCCGGCCAAATATAGCTGCTCAAATATAAAATGTAATTTTCGCGGAACGGTATTCGCAGGTTATATTTTTCGGCTCCTTCCACCGCCCAATAATCTGCAATACCATTAAAGACTGCTTCATTGACTCTGGTGACATATTCTTTCGGATTACTTGAATCGGAATTTATGATGGAATTTAGCTCTTTTTCAGTAAGTGTGATGTCATTTACAAAGCCTGTATTTGTTTCGGTGTAGATATCCGGATTTCGTAAGGAAACAAATGAACCCCAGATATTGTTCCCGATAAGAAAGACACCTAGAAAAAAGAAAGCGATTGAAAAATAATCTTTAGTTTTCATAATTCCTCATATTGTGAGCTCGTTATTTCACCATTCTTCTATTTCTAAATTTCTTGAATGTTAAAATCCTTGATATATAAATGTTGTTGCGGGTTCTTGG
>CAYRHB010000001.1:0-26058 GCA_964424035.1 uncultured Leptolinea sp. | reverse complement strand
GAATTGGTATAGGACTGAGGATGTAATAAAAAATAGAGCAATCACAATCAAAACGGATCTCTTCGGTATTGATAATGATGTCCACCATAGTTCATCTTTAGAAAGTTGCCAAAATATATCAAGAATAAAAGAAAAAATGATCAAAATCAAAGGCAATATCGGATTTACTTGTCCAAACATTTCAGGATACAAGAAAAGGGTTCGAAATATTCTTATGGATTGATTAAACCCATTCGAAAAAAATGGCACCCAAATTATAGTAACCATCAAAAAAGTAATTATTCGACTAATATTTTGTTCGCAAAATTTTAGATTTATGGGTTTGATTCTTGGGAATATTTGATAAATGATATGCTCAAGAACAAGCAATAATCCATGAAATCCACCCCATACTAGCATTCCTAGCGTTGCACCATGCCAAAAACCACTAACTAGCATTGTAACTATGGGAGGAAAAAAGTAGTTTAAAACAGAACCTGCTTTGGATTTTTTACGGACAAATTTACGACTTAAAGGGAAATAGACAAATTCCCGAAGCCAGGCGGTTAGGCTGATATGCCATTTAGACCAGAACTCTGAAAAATTTCTGGCAAGGTATGGAGACTGAAAATTCTGAGACAATTCCAACCCAAAGAGCAAGCTAACACCACGAACAATGTTCGTATATCCAAGAAAATCATTATAAATTAGTAATCCGTATGAAAAAACCGAAATCCAGGTAGTTACTATTCCCTCCCCGGCAATTGGAGGGACTAAAACACGAAGCATATCTGCAATAACTATCTTTCTAATCAATCCATTTAAAATCAAACTTAATGATCTTTCCATGACATCATTTGTCAAAAGTAAAGGTTCGTCTAATCGTTTAAAAAAGATAGTTGGTTTTTCAATTGGACCAGATAGTAGTTTTGGGAAATAAGTAAGATATAAAGCAACAGAAATAAAAGAGGGAAGGGCTTGTATATGTTTTGATCTTAGATCAGACTGAAAACTTATTAATTGAAGAATATAGAATGAAAAACCAACTGGAAGCAGTAATTTTTCTATAGGTAATCCCCAAAATGCAAAATATGGACTTGTAAGCCACTTTATTAGACAAAATGACAGAATATTTGCCCATATTGCTATGGTAAAGTAAGCATCCTTCTCTTTTTTCATTCCCAGAAAGGCTAAGAGATAATTTAACAACAAAAGAGTTAGAAAAACCAATGTGAAGCGAATATCAAAAAATATAAAAAAAAGAAAAGAAATAAAACACAACCACCTGTATTTCCAAAACGCCGGAAGAATATGAAAAATTACAACCGATACAAGAACAAAAAGGGCAAATTGAAAGGAAAGAATTGTCAATTGCCAATACCCTCGACAACAATCTGGTTGGCAATATATTCAGATAAGATTCTCGCCCCTTCCTGATTTAAATGATTCTCATTTCGCCAGCATGAATCATCAAACATAATTGCTGCCTTTTTTTGAGTACGCAAGAAGGGAAGGTCATTGGTTTTAATAAAAGTCTCAATAGGTTCAATAAACCTCTGTTCATACATTGATTCCCCTCCTTCGATAAGAACAGGGAAATAGGAAGGTTTTACCGGCATTTCGACAAAAACAATGGGTATTTTTTTTTCTTTTAGAAGAGAAACTACCTGTTGCAGAGATTCTAAATCTGTCTGATTAGGATAAAAATCATGCAAATAGAATCTCTCTGGATCGAGAATAAACTGCTTCTTATGATCAAGACGACAGTAACCTTGGGAATCAAGACACGAATCGTATAACTTTTGTGTATTTATGAAATCTTTGTCTTTTCTATTTATAAATCCATAATAAAACCAGGGAAGACGAAATGTTGAAAAAAAGAATTTTTCTAATAAATCACGGTTTGATTTATTAAACACAGGCAAGGATGTCATTGATCTGGATTTTTTTACTGCCGCGTCAAATTCAATCGGTGACAGGCCAAATACGATCAAATCGAGTTTTTGCCTATCAACTAATTCGATTAAAATGTCACTGGAATTTTCAGTCATCGCACCTGAAAGCCCAAAGTTGAAACAACGGATTTTTTCGGCTTTGTCAGAATTGATAATACCCTCGATAATTTCTGGATCCAACGCCTGATCTACCATCGAGCTTCCAAAAAAAAGACAATTGATTTGTGTATTCGAAAAATAGCGCTGATATTTAAGCCCTACCTCTGGAAAAGCATACGACAATCCGGGAGATGGAGCTGGAAACAGCGGGACTATCCAGGATACATGAAGAATGCTTTCAAGAACAAAGAACGTAAAAAAAATAATCCAGAGAACATAAAGAAATGGCTTAAGATTGGGACGTTTAAATTCAAAAGAGCGATGTTTCATCAGATCTCAGCCAGTCTCAATCAGATTTCCATACGCTTATTGCTCAATCTCATTCCATTTCTGCAAAAGAAATTAAAACTGCTCATTAATATAACCAATGATCTTCTCGCTAGCAGTTCCATCTCCCAGCAAAGGATCATGGTTCTTAGGTCTATCCGCAGAGTTCAACCCTGCGCCGATCCTTTCTGCGTCGGCTCCTACCAGTTGACTCCATCCAGCCTGTACCAGATCGATCCAGGCGGTAGTATCGTCAATAATAATACTGGGAACCCCGGCGAAGAAAGCTTCGCGTGTTACGCCGCCAGAATCAGTCACAATTATCCGTGCATTCTTTTCCAGCTCCAACATGTCAAAATATCCCACCGGGTCAATGATCTTCAAGTTGGAATTGGCTTTGATTTCGTCATCCAACCGGTTCTCTGTAATCACTTTCCGGGTCCGTGGATGAATTGGGAAAATGACCGGTTGGTTGCTCTGACATAAGCCGTAAATAATTTCACGAAGCCGGTCGGGATTATCGGTGTTGATCGCCCGGTGAACTGTTGCAAGCGAATAATCGTCTTTCTGTAGATCCAGATCCTTGATTATGCTGGATCTCGCTTCCGCCATCCGGCTCATCTGTGAGAACGTATCCAGCATCACGTCACCAACCCAATGAACATTACGGGATACACCCTCGTTTTCCAGATTTACTACCGCGCGTTTGGATGCGCAGAAAATCATCTCGCTGACATGGTCTACCAGCACCCGATTGGCTTCCTCGGGGATCGACGAGGGTTGGACCATCTTCATATCGAGTGTAAAATTCCGCTCTCCGCCTTCAATATGGATTATGGGAATCCCGATTTTTAATAATGTAATGGCAGCTGCCAGGGTTGAATTGGTATCACCGTACAGAATGGCACAGGAAGGTTTTTCCAGTTCCACAATTGGAGCAAGTTCCTTCATCATTGCAGCCATCTGTAAGATCGGTTTATTTGCACCAACCTCCAGGTTGTGATCCGGAGCCGGTATATTCAATTCATCGAAGAATACTCTGGATAATTTATAATCGTAATGCTGCCCTGTATGGACGAGGACATTATCATGCCCTCGTTTTGTCAATTCCTGGCCAACCGGCGCGGCTTTAATAAATTGAGGTCTTGCCCCAACTATGCTTATTATTTTCATTCCCTATCTCTGATTTATGTAATTCTCTAATTATAAATTAACCTCATTCTGCTTTCGGTTTGATCATCAATTTACGATATATCGTACCGGTTTTTCCCTTCAATCGAACTGGATCGAAGCTGTTCTGAGCATGTGTAAAGGCATTTAATCCTAACTGTTCCCGCTCTGTACCATCCATTAACAAAGATTGGATCGCATCTCTGTAACTCTGCGGGGTATTATCACATAAAGAAACCCAACCTCCATCCAAATCAGCAATCGGTTCCACCGGATGACGGTTGATGACGATCGGTAGACCCAGCAATGCACTCTCGATTAGAGATTTGGATATCCCCCAGTAATCACAATGAGATACCAGAATGTCGCACCCGGCTAACATTTCCAGTAGTTCGTTGTTGGGCATCGATTGGATGAACTCCACTTTATTTTCAATATCCAACTCTTTTACCAGGTTCACCAACCTCTGTTTGTACGGACCATCTCCAACCAGATAATACGTGCATTCAATATCTTTAACTGCCCGTAAAATATTCTCTGGATTCTTTTCGTGGTTCATCCGATTGATGGTAATGAGTTTGGGTGGAGATGAAAGGCTATACGAATTTTTTTTCGGCAGATCCCTGGCTGCAACAGCGTTATAGATCACCTGAACATTTTTTGCGCCATACTCCCTGGCGTATCTCATGACCGGGCTGTAAACTGCGATCACAGCATCAGCATTTTCCAGTGAATATCTTTCCAATTTCTTCCGGAAAAGCCGGATAATTTTTTGTAAGAATGTCACCAGATCATCCTTGTCCCATACTCCGTGAAGAGAAACCACATAGGGTATTCCCAATTCTCTCTTGATCTCCGCTGCGAGATATCCCTGGATAAAATTGTTATGTGCTCTAACCAGATTGGGAGAAATTTCTGCGACCAATGTGATACACCGTCTGACCCAATCCTTCAGCAAGAAAGGTTGCCACCCTAAAGATTGACGGATTGTTGGAGCGGGCAGGACATGAACAAATACCCTACCCTTGCCACCTGTGAATTGAATTGCTTCCAGATCGACCGTATCCGGAACAGTAATTAGAATGTGGATCTCATCAAAAACATCACCGGGGTTGTAATATCCGGGTGGGTATTCGCCTTTTTTCAAAATAGCTGAAACCGGGTAATTGAGAATAACGAGGAGTTTTGTAGACAAGTTACAATCCCAAATATAGAAAAATTTCACCTTCATGTTCTCATTTCAAACACTGAAGGCATTTCATGGTTCGTTTATAATACCATCCAATGGAAGATAATCCCTCCCCTCAATTTGCTCTTGATAATCTAATTACTAAACCGCGGACCGGGATTGACCCCCATGTGTGGGATACTTTTGCCGAAAGATCTCCTTCCGCCTGGTTGTACCATACATATGACATGCAGGATGCCATTGCCACCTGGCCGAGAAAAAATGACTTAAGCTTCGCCCTGGTCGATGAGGAAAAAAGCGGTGAAATTGTCGCAACAATTCCTCTGCACCGCATAGATAGGCCATTTCTGAAAATATTTCCAAATTGTCACATTGAATCGATGGGGGGAATTGCATGCCATCCACAGTTTTCAGAGAAGCAGAGGATAAAAGTTGCTGACAAGGCGATGGAAGTTATTAAAAAAATTGCGGAAGATCACCGGGCGGAAGAAATTCGCATGTATATCTCACCGCTCACACCATATCTTCGCAGCATGGACAATCTTCGTGTGAATCCTCTGATCGAACTCGGATTGGAGAATACACTATCCCAGACCTATCTGATAGACCTCCACCAATCAAAAGAAATAATCTGGTCCAACATGGAAGGATACTGCCGGACGCATATCCGGAAAGCAGAAAAAAAAGGATATTCCATCCGAAAGGCAACCAGCCTGGACGACCTTGATATTTACTACGAATTACATTGCCAGACATACCATCGCACCAATGTAAAACCGCATCCCTATACCTACTTTGAGGCAATCTGGAATAATTTTGTCTCAAACAACCGTGCGGTTGTCTTTTTCGCCGAACTGGATGGAAAGGTTTTGGCAGCAGATAATGAAGCTGTTTATAAAAAAGGGGTATCCGGCTGGACCGCCGCCGGCGAAGGAAAAGCTACTTGTGGGGTGAACAACCTGTTGCACTGGACGGCCATCCAATGGGCTATTAACAATGGCATGGAAGTCTATGAAAGTGGCGAAGGCTTCCCGGGCGAATCGGGCGGGAAACGTAAAGGGTTGACAGATTTTAAGAAGAGCTTTGGCGGGGAATTATTCCCCCTGTATCGTGGACGGATTATCCGGCGGCCTGTTATACATCACCTTCGTGGTTTATTGCAGAGTATGGGGCAATAAAGATGGGTAAAGGGACTGTCTATCCTTTTGTTATTGAATACCTTGCCTCAAAAGTTACATGTGGCTGTTCTGTCCTTGAAACCGGTTGTGGAGGCGCCTTATATCGGGACAATATATTGGAATTTGGAGGCACGTATACAGGATGCGACGTCCCCAATCTGCTCTACCAGACAGGGAACGACCTTGATCTATATTGCAGCTCCGATGGGCTGCCTTTTGCAGATAATGTCTTTGATATCCTTTTCAATCAGGGTGCATTTGATTACATGCCCGACCCACAAATTACAATTGCTGAAGCTTACCGGGTTCTCAAACCGGGTGGTGTGTTGACCATTTTTACATACCGCAAAGACATCCTCCAAATGATCGACCGAAATTGCAGAGAACGTAAACGTGATTGGGAAATTAATCATCACGTTTTCTCATCCAATGATCTGTTGGACTGGTTGAAATCTCATGGTTTTCAATCCAGAGAGATAACCGGGAATCTGGATACATTACAGTCAACGGGCATTAAACGACAAATATTGGATATGCTGGGATTGTATATGTTCCTCCAATCGAAATACAGTATCTGGCGGATCTTCGAAGCGGAGAAACCTGCATGAGGGTCCTTAAAGAATGGTTAAGACCTTTCTATATCCCGGAAGACCGGACATTCAGCGCGCATTCGAACGATGGTATTACCTGGGTTCGTGACCGGGGAATTCGACTTGAAAAGAACCGGATGAACCCGGCAGATGCCTCTTTTTATTGTTATGTCCATCAACCGGATGACATGCATGGAAAATACGAAATGTTTCATCATTCTGCGATACAAACCGGCGGAAAGTGGATATCACGTATTGTCCGTCGTTGTTCCATAGATGGTTTAGATTGGGAGGATCCAATCTCCGTCGTTCTCGATAGTGAGAATTGCGACCTTAAACTGGAACAGATCCGGGCTCCGTTTCTCAGAAAATTTCAACAGTCCTGGAGGTTATATTTTTCCGCAAAAGGGGCTGATGGATTTACTCGTATTTATTCGGCGGTCTCAACTGATCGCATAAATTGGGATTATGAAACCGGGTGGAGAATCTCTCCGGAAATGGTCTCGGCGGGAAATTCATCTCCAATCCAGGGGGTTTCCGATACTTCAATCATCGACCTGCCTGACGGGTCGCTTCGAATGTTCTTTTCCGTTCACAGAGGATCCATCTATAAACAAAATATCTGTAGTGCTGTTTCCAGCGATGGATTTCAATGGGATGTTGAACCAGGAATTCGGATTGATTATGGATTCCCCGGATGCAGATACATAGCAAATAATCCATCTGTAATCAAGATGGGAAATATCTGGACGATGTATTTCCGCGGATCGAATAATTTGCCAATAAAAGACAAAATATTCCGCGCGACATCTGATGACACGATGCATTGGAATATTCAAGGGGTAGTAATAAAACCTGATCCGTTAAACCGTAAAGAGAGGCATGAGGTAGCCCACCCCTTCGTATTTCAAACCGGTAATGGAATACTCCGTATGTACTATACCGGATGCGGTGGAACGATCCTTGACCGTTTCGCTTACCGGTATTACGTAGATCATTACAAACAACAAGGGATCACAGTCCTCTACGACTGAATTATGACACCTCGCGTTCCCACCCCGAAACATAGCCTGAATCTGATATCCCGGTTTGCCTCAGAATTCATAAACCGCCTCAGCTCTTTCATCGTTTTCCCGTTGATGATCAAATATCTTTCAGCTGAAGCATACGGTGTTAATACTCAGATTCAGACCCTTTCTTCGTATCTTCTTACATTTGCAGGATTGGGGTTGGGCTTTTATGTTATTCGGGAATATGCAGGCAAATTGGAAACCCGGGTACTCAGCAAACGATTTTGGTCTTCCGTCTTACTGGTTTCTATAGCATCAATCGCATTGGGATCTGTTCTATTATTTTTACCTGACCAGATCAATCAAATATTCTTCCGTGTTTCATGGGCAAATCCCGTTATCCAATGGGGATTTGGACTTGTGTTTTTCTCCGCCATCGAACAAGTCATTCGTGATTTTCTGCGGGCAAGATTACGCATGGTTGCCTATTCCGTATCACAGATCGTACAGGCTATCGTATACGTACTGGGTGTTTCTGCTATTCTGCTCAATTCGGGTAGTCTTCTGCAAATCATTCAATTAACTGTGATGCTTCGGGCTGTTTCCGGCCTGGGGATGGTTATTTTTCTTCTGGTTGTCGGCGAAGTTGGAATTATCGGTGGAATAAATTCAATAAAGGAACAGATGGAAATCGTCCGTTGGGGATTACCGATCGTAGCTTCAAGTTTAAGCGTAGCCTTTATCAGCACGGGTGATCGGGCTATCCTTGGAGCATTGACCGATTCGGTGTCCGTGGGTATTTACGGTGCGTCCTATCAATTGGCAAATATCATCCTGGCCATTGGCGCACCATTCTGGTCAATGCTTTATCCGCTCATGGCGACATTCAAAAATTTAAATGATCTTGATGGACTGACCAGGGTCACACGTAAGTATTCCAATACATTTGTCTGCATTGGTTTACCGGTCTTTTTCGGTCTACTCATCCTGGGTGCACCCACTCTGGGATATTTTGGAGAAAGCCTGTTTGAATTGCCCGTGCATGTTTTTCTGTTCATCTTGCTGGGAGTTTTCGTATCCCAATTCTGTGCACCAATTCTATACCTTGCTTATATATATCAATCGCCGAAGACCATATTTGCCATCACAACTGCAAGCGCTCTTACCAATTCTATTCTCAATTTTCTATTGATTCCATATCTTGGAATCTATGCTGCTGCACTCAACACAACTTTCACGTATGCCTTGATGGATTTCCTGTTGATCCGGTTGATTCCATCAACGGGGCTAAAAGAATCCAATATATATGATTACAAGAACCTTCTCCGGTATGCCATTTCTGGTATCCTCATGGGAATACTATTGCTTTTCCTGAGAGAAAAATTTGTCTTTTCTCTGGAAACATTATTATTTATGGTACTGATCTCGGCAGGTGGATATTTTCTGGTTCTTTTTGCGCTTTATGGGTTTAGACTATCCCGAATGTTAAAACCGATCTTCAATTAATTGGAGATGAGCTTTTTTTGAGGAATATAAATCTGATGAATGATGTGATGATGTCAGAAATCCGCAACCACATACGCGAAAAATACACCGGCATTTTTACCCCGGAACATATGGAACGTCACTTTCGTGATTACGTCGGTTTTGAACTGGCTGAAACCCAGCTGCGCCAGGTACAGGATGTAACAGGGCTCCATAGCGGGCAAAACCTGCTGGATATCGGCTGCGGGTATGGATCATTTGTTATCGTTTGTCGTAATGGGGGAATCAATGCCGAAGGCATTGACATTGCTGAGTACGACATTGGTTTCGCGCGAAAACGCCTTCCCATGGAACGCCCTCAAGATCAAAGCCAGATTGTGTTCCATCTCGGTGACGGCCAGAATACCGGCCTTCCAGCCGGAAAATTTGACGTGGTTACCGCATGGAACCTGCTGGAACATGTGCCGGATTTTCGTGAATTGATCCGGGAAGCATTCAGGCTTTTGAAACCGGGCGGGACTTTCATCGGGATTGCCCCCAATTATCTGGCATTCCGCCAGGAAGCCCACTATCATGTCCCCTGGTATCCCCTGTTTCCCAGGAAAATGGCGCATAATTATCTTGTCAGGCGTGGTCTTGATCCAAAATTCTTTGACAACGACATCCATTATGTGACTGCCTGGGGGATCGAATCAGCCTTGCGTTCCACTGGTTTCCAACCAGCTATTCCGGAAAACTACAAACTGGACCATCCGGAAAAAATCCATTCTGTTGCACTCCGCGAAAAAGTGGAAAAGATTAGAAAAATGCACTTACTGCCGTTTTTGAAGGCGTATTACTGGATCACATACAAAAATCCATTGAAACCTGTTGTTTATTTTGTCGCCAGAAAACCGGAATGAAAGATATCCCATTTTCTATTAAGCTCATCGACCGTATGGGGAGAATCTTCCCCCGATTCTTTTGGACCCGGTACAGCAGCCTGGCCCGCACCCAGGGTTTTGACAGACTGTATCTACTCCTCTCATTTGATTGTGACACCCCGGCAGACGCGGACGCTTCTGCCAAAATCGACGAATGGCTGGTCAAGAATGGCATCCAGCGATCGTACGCCGTTCCGGGAACCATGTTGGAGACAAATCCGGACATCTACAAAAAGATCCACGATGCCGGCGCCGAATTCCTGAACCATGGTTACCTCCCCCACACTCAATTGACAAATGGGGTATATCGCTCAACCACATTCTATGAACAAATGGACCCGACTGCCGTGGTTGCCGATGTGAGAAAAGGGCATGAAACAGTTGTCCGCGTTCTGGGGAAACCGCCAACCGGTTTCCGGGCGCCCCACTTCGGAATGGTTTCACAGAAAACAAAAACAGATGTCATCCAACCGGTTTTACGCGATATGGGTGAGGTCTATTCTTCCCAATCCACTCCCTTTGAAGCGATAATAAATGGCCCGGTTTGGCGCGCGAATGGATGGACAGAATTCCCCGTTATAGGCAGCGCACACGCACCTTTCTCGGTATTGGATTCGTTTTCCTACCTTGAAAACCTGTCGGTCCGTAAAGTGTCTCCCCGGTTTTTACGAGTTTTTCAGAGGACTATCGAAGGTTTGATCAATTGGAAGATTAACGGTCTGATCAATTTCTACGTTGATCCTTCTCATATAATGGATGATCAGGGATTTCTGGAAACGCTGGTCTCTCTGCATGAACATGGCATTAAATCATTAACCTATACTCAAGCAGTGGAGCTCACGCCTGGAGAGTGGAGAAAATGACCCGCCTGTTGACACTCTCTTGGTGTATGCCGCCCATCGTGATGCCACGGTCTATTCAAGTATCACGGTTACTTGCGGCACTGGCTGATCTGGGCTGGGAGACCGATGTTGTATGCGTGGATCCCGCTTCGCTTCGATCTGGCATATTATTGGACAAGAGCCTTGAGCAACCAGCAGGTGGAATGGTTAAAAAATTCCCAGTTCCTTCCATGGAGGATTGGATAACAGTTCGGGGACTCATCCGTCTTTTCCCCTCTCTCGGACTTTTACCAGATACTAAACGGGTATGGGAAAAAGCTGCTTTTCGACAATGCCAATTACTGGCAGAAATGAACAAGTACTCGGCATTCATCAGTTTCGCCCAACCATGGACAGATCATCTTGCCGGTCTGCGATTCAAACGACTATACCAACTTCCCTGGGTGGCACATTTCAGCGACCCTTGGGCAGATAATCCCTTTGTTAAAGCATCACCCCGGGTAATTAAGAAACAATTTGAGATGGAATATAACGTTGTCAATGCGGCTGATGCAGTAGTTTTTGTGTCATCTCAGACAGCCGACTTTGTAATGAACAAATATCCGGTGGATTGGCGGACAAAGGTCCGGGTTATTCCACATGGCTTCGAATCCTTTTCACGGGAAGATGACCATCCTGCCAGGACTCATGAGCGAAAAGTGGAGTTTTTGTACACCGGGAGTTTTTATGGACTGCGAACACCGGTAAACCTTCTTCGCGCAGCAGCGCAATTGAATCGGAAGCCCGGATATGAAAACAGGTTTATGTTGCGGTTTGCCGGACAGAATATGGAACAATTCAAACAGACAGCCTATGATCTGGGATTGGAAAATCTGACTGTGTTTGAAGGACCTGTTTCTTTCGCCAGATCCCAGGAGTTATCCATTCAATCGGATATTCTTTTGGTCATTGACGCGCCATCCGAGTCCCCGAGTGTTTTTCTCCCCAGCAAACTTGTGGATTACCTGGCATTTGAAAAGCCGATCCTGGGCATCACCCCTTTAAATGGCGCTTCAGCCGATCTGATAACCCGCCTGGGTTGTCCGGTGGTTGATCCATTGGATGTGGATGGCATCACCAGAAGTCTGCAGGAAATGATCGATAACCACCCGAATGATGCAATCCCTCATTCGCAGCAATTTACCGGGACGATCGATGGATACAGGATTGGTAATGTGGCTAAAGAGATGGATCGTTTGCTACGGACTTTGATTAAGTAGCTGTTCGCACTGGTATTCAGAATAGACCTTCTCCATCCACGGCTCCCCCGTAGAGGAATCCGATGGTTGTGTTTCCTTGATTCGATCCCAAACTGAACACAAAGATGCTTCCATATTATCGGTTAACTCAGCTGCTTTCACGGTCAGATCATAGGCTGTTTCCCAACACCCTGTGTTTGCAAAACCTTCTATGAACGGTTCATATTCCATTCCAACTGCGGGAGAAAACCCCTTCTCCATGGCTTCCCCACCCAGTTCAACAATTTTTTCCCAATCGCTAAATTGACGGGCCAGATCAGCCTTCTGATAGTAATAGCACCAACTGTGATCAGGCTCCGGCCCAAAGATCTCGGCTGGTGATATCTGTGGGTCCGTATTTACTTCCAGAATCTGGTCCAGGTTGGAGATCTTCGAAAGGTTGATCTCTGACCGGGTCAATAATGGCGAGAACTCATCTTCCGGTCGCAGAATCCGAACACAAGCCTGACCAGCCTTGTAATGAGCCACAATCCCATTTGATGTAGATCCTTCAAATTTCAGATTCCGGATGGAGTATTTCACCGGCAGTCCGGGAATAAAATCCGGAATATCATTTCCATAAGCCCGCATTGAGCTAAAAAACCAGTATGGGATATTATCAGAAGTCATTTCGGGGGCATAGACAGCGTTCAAGGCGTAACTGACAGAATAATCGGCGATCAAACCAAAAGGCATCTTTGTCCCGAAAACGGCTGTTCCCGGTTTCATCGCAGGAATTCGCCAGAAATACTGCCAGTAGTAATTTCGTTGGATATCCCAGTTCAACCGGTAGCTGTTTACCGTGAGAATTTGAACAGAGATCGAAAGGGCAACAAGCACACCAAGGAATACAGATTTCTGTGTTTGCCTGTATCCCAGCAGACTGACCAGGGCTACCAGTACCATGCATATTCCGGGCATCAAGGCAAGGGCGAACCGGTCAGACCACAATCCGACTATGATCTGGCGGTCAGTTATCCAGACGGGAAGTCCACCAGCCATCATTACGATTCCACCAAAAATCAACCAGTCCCGGATCAACCGGTGCTTCTGTAATCCGTTATCGGTGGTTTCATCATCCGATCTCAACACGAATCCGGCGGCACAGGCAGCCAACCCGCCCATGATCCACCCGAACCAGGCAGCCTTGGACGCCAGGTCAATGTCATTGGCATCGATGGTCTCAGACCAGATAAAAACGAGTTGATCCAGACAATCCTGAAGAATATTTTGGGTCAAATGTATGGTCATACCCACCGGATCAGCCAGGAACTGAGATAATCCAATGACATTATTTGGATCGTCACTCCCCGGAACCGGTGTGAATATCAAAAATCGCCAGGTGATGAATCCTGCCAGTGGGAAGAGATATGGCACCCACCATTGGAAAACCCGGGTAAACCGCTTTAAATTGTTCGGGAACGCATCACGGAACAAAACCCAGAGGAGCAGCGGGCGCAGGATTTCCAGTCCCACAAAATATTCGATCGTCATCATCTGTACAAAAGACGCGACAACAGCAAGAAATGTCAATGGCACATACCAGCGTCGGTGTCGAAACGATAGCACTGTTAATACAAGCGATAACGAAAACAGAGCCAGTGCCATAAAATGCCGGCTGTATGTTACCGATATGGTTTGCTGAAAGAAACCGGGATAAACCGCTAACAACAACACCAACCAGCCGGTTTCATACCGGTGAGATGGCCATGTTTTTCGGAATGTCCACCACAGACCCAGCAAGGATAGATATCGGAGAATCAAATTGAATAACTGCCAGCCAGTCGGGTTATCTCCGAATATAGGAAAGAAAACCAGGTATACCCATACAGTGGTCGGGCGATCAAATACGAAATACTTCAAGAATTCTATTGATGAATTCAATTTATACAGAAAGATATCTTCCCAGTCATCCCAGTAAAATCCAAGTTGGGATATCTGGAACCCGTATGCCAGAACCAGTATTCCAGCCAGTAGAACAGGGAATATCCATGGTTTTCTCAATCCTGTTGAGATCCTGTCGGCCAGCCTTGCAAATGTCATTGGTCCACCGCCGTACTGATCACCGCGTTACATTCCAGAGAGGTAAAAATATCCTGAAAAACAGGATCATCCTGGTTTTCCCAGTGATTCTTCCACAGGGAACAAATAAAACCTGTCTGGTCTTCGTCTTTTTGCCGGGCAGCTAATGAAGCGGCTCCGGCTTTTTCGATCTGCCCGGTATGAATATATGACAGGATGACCGGTGAATATTCAAACACGGATTTTGGTGAAAAGCCTTTATCACCGGCTTCATCGGCTAAACGGGCAGCTTCCTCCCAATCCCCCGTTTGTCTGGCCTGGTCCATCTTTTGATAGTAATAGCACCAACCATGGTCCGGTTCGGGCCCAAATATCTCTTCCGGTGGATGCACTATACTATCAGGGCTTGTGTCGATCAATTCCGGTTTGGATAGTTTGAAAAGCATTCTAGTGTCATTGGCAAGTCCAATCCGATTTCTATCGTCTTCCGCAATGATGTGAAGGCAGCTTGTCCCGTAGGAATATTCCGCGACCAGCACCTGGTCGGTGGTTCCTGAAAAATGCGCAGTCAGATAACGGTAGTCGATAGGGTATCCGGGTTTTAAAGCTGGTACGAGCTCACCCTGCAATCCACCTGCCCTGAAAAACCAGAGTGGCGCTTCGAATGATTGTGCTCCCTGATCGTAGATGGAATTAAGGGCAAACCCGATATGCAGATCATTCACAAGGGCAAATGGCATAGCCGGTCCGATCACGGCAGTTCCGGGTTTGATCGATGGCGCTCGCCAGTTTAGTTGCCAGTAAAAATCCTTCTGATTATCCCAGCTCAGCCGGTATTTATTGACTGTCTGCATCTGGCTTGAAAGTGCAAACCCAAAAATCACACCAACCAGGATGGATTGTTGCAACCGGCGGCGCGAAAACCAGTGAATTAATCCCACCAGCAATAATATCGCTCCAAACATCGGGCCAAGTGCAAACCGATCCGCCCATGGTCCACCAATCGACTGTCTGCCAGTGATCCAGACTGGAATACCACCGGCCAGAAAGCCAACAAGTCCAAACAAAATGGAGTCACGAATAAAGGTGTCTCCATTTCCATCATTTTCCGCTGAATCACTGGATGCTTTTATCAGGAACCAGGCGGAGAACAGGGCAATCAAAGCGGCAAAACCCCAGGAAAGCCAATTGGCTTTGGCTTTCAGCTCGAAATCGCCGGGTTCCATTGGTTCAAGCCAGTTATCAAGATTTAAATGAACAAAATCTTGAACAATCAGATTGGCGAATTTGATCATTTCACCGACCGGATTCTCGGCAAGCCGCTCGAATAGGACAGGAGCGTTAGCCTCCGGATTGGGTGAAACCAAAGGATACCAGACAAACCGGTATCCCACAAAAATCAAAATGATCAGTGCATAAGGTGCCCATTGTACAAGGAGATTCTTGATGCCATTTTTCAGACTGTGTTCCTTGCGGCGTATGAGAATCCAGAGGAATAATGGCCGAAGGAATTCCAATCCAAAGAAGTATTCCAATGTGATCAATTGAAGGAGTGAAGCCAGAGCTGCCGGAATGGTATACAACAGCCATCGTTTCGGATTTTCCAGTGCCAGCAGATTCAACCAGAGAGAAACGGCAAAAAGTGCCAGACAGGCAAAATGTCGGGCATATGTCACCGCCACCGAATGTTGTGTGAATGCTGGATATGCCGCCAGCAAGAGGGAAATCCAACCGATTTCAAATGAGCGCTTTGGCCAGACAAGACGCAGGGCAAACCAGAAAAAGGTCATGCCAGCCCAGCGAAAAATGATATTGACCACCTGCCACGCGACAGGATTCATTCCTATTACCGGTGAAAGTACCAGATATAACCAACTGGTTAACGGTCGGGCGTACAAAAAATAATCCCAATAGGCTCCGGGGGAATGGAAATTATCGAGATATATGATCTCCCAGTCGTCCCAGTAGAGCCCCATACGGGAAAGCTGATACCCGTACGTGATCATCACAATACCCAGTAGAACCAGAGGGAAGAATTTATTATTGAATATTTTTGACAGGTGAGATTTCATAAGACGCAAGGTATTATACATGCTTCAGAAATACCTTCACGGAAGACATGCCTGTATTCGTATTGATAAACAATACTACCTTTTCGAAGTCGTCAGATTAAGACGAACCAATAAAGCGAACCGGTGCAGATAAGACCAGCAGCATCTTAGTCTCTCAGATTACAGGCTCGTACATCGATCAACTTTCGGAAGTCATTGCGCCAGTCTTCCACTTCTTTGATAATTTGAACACAGGGATCATTATATGATTTTTGAATATCAGCTGGTATCTCGTCCCACGAAACCTGGTCAAAGTAGGCGTAGCTGTATCCACCCGCCCGAAGCGCGTAGGGATCAGGTTCTTTATGCAAAGCTTCCCATTCGGGTTTGGATTTATACCAGGTATAACTGGCATTCGAGCCGCGGGCAAAAAGGGTTGCTGAACGTGAAACAATTGGATCAAAAACCAGCGCACCTGGTTCCAATTGATTCCAGTAATCCCGCTCCATCTGAACATCCAGATCGGAAATGAAATAGGAATAAACCGGCTGTTGTATTGCGGGAAGCTGTATGCCAGCCAATACCACCCCACCAAACATCATGGTTCCTGCTATTATCCCTGCGAGTGTTTTCACCATATCGCTTCGTCGGGAAACATACATCCACACCAATGGTACAAAGAATAGAATGCACAACCCGTTGAATTGATATAGCCGTGACGTATTGCGAACACCTGTTGAACCGGCAAATTCAACCAGGACCATGGATAAACTGATCAACCCTGAACCCATCAGGGCTGCTTCATACCAGCGGGAAGCCCTCAGGGCTTTCCACCCATAAACGGCCAACAAAGGTAGAACCAGTAGTGATGGACCCATTTCCAACAGCGCAACAATCAATTGTCTGGGGTTGATCAATGAGAGAACACCGAGGTGTGAAGATACAATCACGGGTGGCCAGTTAAGCCGAAAACCAACTGTCTGGTATGACACAGCTTCGGGATCCAGCGCACCGGCTGTAATATCCTTTAACGCGCCACCCTGCCAGAAACCGACAATACAACCCGCTGCCATGACAATCAGCCATATATACAGTTCACGCGGAATTTTCGGGCTTTTATGACGGATGATTTCAATGATCACGACGACCGCCCATCCTCCGATCAACAAAATCAATCCAGCTTCACTCATCAGTAATGTGGAAGCCAACAGAATGGCAGTGACAACCGGACCCTTCCATCCTCTCCATCGGGTTGCAGTCAATAAGAGAACGAGGGTCAACGCGACACCTATGGACCCGTTCGGGCCATGATTCATCACGCCGGGCGCATTAATTCCATTGGCAAACGCGAATGGGTATCCAAGCGGACCGGCACCTTCGATCCCCCAATTCCGGTTAATTGCCTCCACCAGGGTTTCACCGGTCAATCTTCCGCTTCCCAGCAATTCCATACCTTTTCCAAGCCAGTCAATGGCTTTTTCCGGAAGAAGCAATAAAATCCATCGGGTACCCATGCCGAACGCAGCCATCAACGCACCGGCCAACCCGCCCAGTTTGCTGAATGTCAACCGGGATACCCACGAATATGAAAGGCAGATCATTAATCCAAAAGAAATTCCCCGTGCCAGGTCCAGTGCGTTCCATGGGTATAATCCCCCCAGGCGCATCCACTGGGCGGCAAACAGCATCAAGAAATAATGGTATCCGTAAGAGACATTGGGGTCCAGAGCAAAATGAGGAGGGAGGTCCCCGGCAGCCATCATTGACAGGGTTGGCAGATGGGCATAATCATCATAGATCGCCAATCCACGTGATATGGCAGTGAAAATATAGGTGGCAACTGCGAAAGCAATGATTTGCCCCCAGGGAATGGACAACCTAAACCAATCCCGCGGGGGATTTCCCAGAGAAAAAAGAATACCGGTAAGGAATGTTAATGCGGCAGCCAGCCAGAATCCGGGAACTGCCGGCATGAACAAAGTCAACAGGTTTGCCAGCCAGGTTTCAACTATTAAACCCAATGTAATCCCGACAAACAATTGTTCCCGTTGAGCCAACCGGAACGCATACCGGGCAATTCCATATCCGCCAACCAGCCAGAGGAAACACCAACCTCCAAGAATGGATATTTCCTGGATATTCCGGAGGATGCCACTCATTCTCCCCCCTCACTGTTCATTTTTAGAAATGATCCTGATCTGTGCAATTGAATCCACTTGTGGATCACCGGTCTTAAATTCCGGCAAGACACGATATTCTATGTCATTCCAGGCCGGTTCATTTCTCTCCAAAATGTGCAAATCAACATCAGAAAACCGGTCCTTGAATAATGCCTCATATTTTATGGAACGCCAGCGGTTCAAGTTGCTTGTCGGGTTCAACCAATTTTTCCAGGTTTTCTCAGAAAAAGTTAACATTTCAAACGGGTATTTAAAGAAATGATCCCGCAGGTCAACATAATGAATATGAACCCCTCCATGTGCCGTCAGACTTGCCAGCGCGTCAAGGATACCGGGGGGATCGACTAAATGTTCGAATACCGATGTGCTGCAGACAATATCCGCCCTGTGGATGCCAGGTTCCCTGGCCAGTGAACGGATATCCCCTTCCAGTAATGTGATCCATTCGCTGCGCGGGCGGGTTTTTCCATATTCCCGGAAAAGGTATTTTTCAAACTCCGGCATCAGGGTCGCATTGGTTTTCTCATCCGGCCGCGCGGCATATTCACATAGCGTTATATGCCGGGCTCCCATCTTCAATAATTGACATGCCAGGCTAAACCGTCCTCCGTAACCAAAAACCAGAATATGCTTTCCAGTGATATCCACTCCAGCCGCTTTCAAGTCCCGTTGATAGCGGGCTGCGGCCTCTTCAGGAGCACGGGTTTCCAGTCCCGGACGGATGATCATTCCGCGTAATAGTAAAGCCCGGGTCAATTTTTCTGGAAGGAAATGCCGGATAAACCGGGGGATCACATAAGCCGTATTCATCGCCGGTCTGATTCCTGTTGCATTCGTGCCTGATGAATTCCAGCCCGGTTGGATAGTGGTATCTGTGGGACAGATTGCACATCCAGAGTAAGGGCCTGTAAAAGCATTTGAAATCCGAGTATCAAGGGAAGCGAAGCAACCATCACCGTTCCGGCTGTTGCTGTGATCCCGGTGACAATGGATCTATACCACCACACCGATCCCCAGACAATTCCGAACAATGACATTAGGCTTCCCAGAAATAGAAAGATCGTAACAACCGAGAAATTTAATACAAAGTATTGCAGCCAGACACGTCTCATAAATCGGGAAATCAACAATCCCGGGAATGTTGTTACAACCTGGAAGACTGAAAGAGAACTGGGTTCACCCGCGTATATGGCAGGCATGGATACTTCCCGGGCTACAGCCCGAAGAATATTTAATTCAACCAGCAGGCTGGTTTCAAAAAAATACCGGGGATGAAGCATTTTTTTATCAAGCCGTTGATAGACATCGGCATCCAGAGCCAGATACCCGTTATTCGGATCAAAAACATTCCAATAACCGGATCCCAGTTTAGCCAGGAATGACCAGAACAGGTTACCCATCCGGCGATGGAAAGGCATGCGTGTGATGGCTTCAAGACGGCCAAACCGATTCCCTTTGACAAAATCAGCCTGACCAGCCAGTATCGGTTCAAGAATCTCAGGAAGGAAAGCCGGGTCCATCTGACCATCACCATCCATTTTTATCAGAACCGTTGCGCCCAATTCCACTGCACGGTCGAAACCTGTCACAACCGCGCCACCCACACCCTGATTCCGGGCATGTTTAACCAGATCCACGCGTGGATTATTTAGAGCTTCCACTCTGGTTGATAAGTCATCCGGGCTTTTATCATCAACAACGACTATTCTCCAGACCCATTCCGGTATACCCTGTATCACACTTTCAATGTGACTGGCAACCCGGTACGCAGGAATAACCACACAAATCTTTTCATCTTCGCTTCGCAATAATTTTTCAATGTCCATTTTTCTATTCACACTGGTCTGATGGATTGCCATAGGTGTATACAAAATGATCCGGATTGTTGTATCCTACCACAAGCCTCACATCTATGAAATCGCTCTTTTTGCATCCGAACACAATCAGATCAGCAGCATGTGTAAAGTTTTCCGGTATCTGGTCCTGGGTCAAAACCATTTGTTGGTCCCCCGAGGGTCCCACGATCATAAAACCAAGATGGGCCTTCTCCCGCGGTTTATATGCTGCCCACCCGCTTCCCGGCTCTCCCGCTCCAGCTTTATACCACCGTGGATATAAGGAACGGCCTACCATTTGGACTGCGCCCGGTTGCTGCATAAATTCCTCAACCGATCCAATGGAAGATTTCAGCTCAGGTATTTCCTGAACGCGTTCCAATGCGAGATTTTGCATAGCCGGTGAATACCGTTTGGGAATGATCCATTCTGCAGCCGGAAGAGAGACTCCTGCCACAAGGATCAATCCCAGAGCGGCAAAGGTCCATTTTCCGGATAATGCGAGTGATGGCAATTCGCGGGTATTTTTTTCCCAGGGCCGCAGAGATATGTTGGATAGAGTAAAAATCCAGATGACCACTTCGGCGAACCCCAGACAGAAATAGAAATATCCAACCCAGTCTACAGGCTGGATAAAACGCCAGCCAGATATGCGGCTCACGGCACTGCTTAATGAATAGGCCAGATGCGCCAGTAAGGGAAACAATCCCGGCCATTTCCATTTTGACCAGGCAGAACCGACACCGATTGAAATTAGCATAAGGTTAAGTGCAAGAAACAGCCATTGAAAACCGGCAAGGCTCTTTACGCCATCCAACCAGAACAAGGAAGAAATTTCAAAATTGTCATGGAAATCTGTGAACGATGCCCGCAGTGGCAGGACAACGAGTGTTGATAACTCATTGTTCAGAAAGTGCGCCCCCGCAAATCTGGCAACATCCAATGGGTGACTGAATGTGTATTGCACAATATGCCGGCCGACATCGCTCGAGTTGGCAGCCAACTGTAAAGATTCCATTTCTTCCACACTGGACACAAAACGCTTCGCGACATAAACAGCCTGTGAAGGTTGATCCATGGCGAAATCGCCGGTCTTGACACCGTTCCGGATAATCCAGGGAGATACAGCCAGCACAATACCAGACAAAAACAACCCGCTTTCGATGGCAACTCCGCGCCAACCGGATTTGCGTTGAATAAGAAGTAATAACACTACGACAGGAACAATGAACAACGCCTGTGAACGCAGCAGGATCAACAATCCAAGGAATCCACCGATCAAAACAGACCGGACCGGGTGTGTTCCGGATTTTCTCAGCCAGCGAAAAACAGCCAGGCAGAACAGACAGAGACCCAACCCGGTGAGACAATCGGTCATCAACATTTTGGAATGACTGACTTCAGTTAACGGCGTGGCAGCGATGGTATTCAATTCCCGGAAAATAGCCAGCAATCCTGCAGCCAGACCAGCTTCCCGGCTTCTCATCGACCTGCCCAACCAGTAGAGAGCTGCGGGGAATATTGCCAGAAGAAGGGTTTGAAGCAGGATGATTTCTGCGTAATCCTGCCCTTCAAGACCGTGCCAGATTGCGACAAGCAGAATATACAATGGCCTTGTGACTATTTTTCCATTCAGGAATCCCTCCCCGATGATCAATGACTGAGCTGTGTAATCATAGAATCCGGCATCTGAATAGGGATATATCTGGTAGGTTGGTGGACGCACGGATGGGAAGAAATAACTGCTTGGAATGGGTTGTGACAGCCATAATCCCGCAGCCAGGACAAATAATCCAATCCCCAGGATCCAATCGAGCCGTTGCCGGTATACCCGGATGACCGGGAAACTCACCATTAAGGTCAACAGAATCAGGCTCGAAGACAGAGCCAACCAGACCTGCCAGGACAGCAAAGGCACCCCGGGGTTTCCCCAGTAGAAGATATCCGGTATCACACCCCAACCGGTAAATCCAATGATCACACCTGTCAGCAGGAAAACACCTGCCACGATTGCAGATGGGATCAGAACCGGTTTGAAAACTCCATATCTGCTTTTTTGCCAGCCAAAATTATGGATCCAGAACCAGATTGAGAGCTGCAATCCGAGCAGGATCACCCACAGGAGAAATGGAAAGAAACGGATATAGAGAGGATTGTCTGCCCCATCAGGCCCGATGCGCAAATACACCAGGAATCCCCATGCAGAAAGCCCGGCGAGAATTGAACCCGCCATTAAGATCAGGAACATCCGGCCTTCACACCACCGGTCCTTTACGACCGCCTGTATCCGGTTTTCATTCATTCCAGATAAATAGGCTGCCGCAAGAAATATCAATCCCAGACCGGCAGCCGCCAGAACCAACAGGATTCTGGCCAGGCTTAATCCAAAGATCAGGCTATTTTTGGGGTCGCCCGGTAATGAGATGATCCGGTAGATGACAGGAATGGATTGTATAAATATGAAACCGAAGAAGAAAACCCACCGGCGGTTTTGAACACGATGGCTTTGAATACCGTTTTGTTGATCAGGCTCCAATTCGGTCATATCAATCCTCACGCGGTATCAACAATTGGACGCCAACTTCATCATATGTCACTTTGGGTTTGTAATACTTCAACACAGGACGGGAAACCCAGTAAACCCAGAAGTTGTTTTCCTCTCCGAAATTGCGGATGCTCTCATCTGCCATGGATTTCCGCAAAGGTTCGGTAACGATCATTGAAAACCGATGGTTCTGAATGTCTTCATAAAATCCATCAAAATATGCCTGATTTTCACTCATGGCCTGGTCCATCAATAATTTCTTCTCGTACTCTGCCACAAGTGGAACATCTGAGACATAACCGAATGTCAGTAATTGCCTCTGGTCCATAAAGAGCACTTCACCCTGCTGATTTGCCTCGGCAACTTCCGCTTTAAGCTTTTCCAGTGAACTGGTAACAAAAAAGTCATTCGGAACATTAAATGGCTCGCCATATTGGATCATGGTTGTTGTTGGAAAGACGAGTGCCAGGCAAAGAGCAGCAAGGAGGGTTTTGCTATTGAATAAACCCGGCAAACCACGATCAAGCCAGTCACGGAAAACCCAGGCTGCCACCACAGCCATTGTCATCCATAGCATATCCAGATTGTGCAGATTACTTCCACCACCAACCTTAACGCTGATGATCACTCCGACCACTGAGAAAGTGCCCAGTATTACACCAAGCGACGCGTTTTGCATCCAATTGGTTTTCCAGTAATGCCTGATGATCATCCATATAAACAAGAGGAGTAAAGGTCCGCCGACCCACAGGTAACCCAGCAATATACCGGGTGAATAGGTGGGATTTGGAAAAAGACGGTCCCACACAAACGGCTGCCGTAATGCGAACGAATCTGCCACGGCAAGAATTGCGTTTCCTTCAACTGAGGCCTTATTCTGAGAGAAGTATGAAACAGCACGTGAAATAACTTCCACTCCGATCAACCCGGAAAGGCCCAGCACAACCGGACGGACCAATTCTTTCCACCTTCCTTTGCGGAATGATGGATCATTGATCTCGATCAGGGTTAGCAATCCTGCCCATAACCCCGGCGCATACATCCAGGTCCATCGGGAAATCCGGGCGAAATAAGATGCCACGGCAACAAGCAATATGGAAATAAGAATGTTCTTCTGCCGTAATCCAATCACAACAATGATCGCGCACAGCACGAGAGGAGGATAGATCGGACCCTGGCTGAGGAACATGAAACACCAAAAGCTAAATCCGACCTGCCAGATCCATTCACGGCGGAAAGTCTTCGACCTGAAAACCGCAGTCCACCCCAACACCAGCGGGGGAACGACCCAGAGAATGACATTCCATAATCGCATTCCCCGGATACCGATTGAGGGGAACATGAAAGGCAGTGCCCACAGGAACTGACGGCCGGCTT
The DNA here is from genome assembly GCA_964424035.1 of uncultured Leptolinea sp. Lineage (GTDB taxonomy): Bacteria > Chloroflexota > Anaerolineae > Anaerolineales > Anaerolineaceae > Leptolinea. The sequence goes on along the minus strand of CAYRHB010000001.1, from coordinate 2,024 downwards.
CCAGGAATGGTATGACTGTTTTACCGCTCGGGTTGATATACCGGTCCACACCAAACATGATGGAATAATCCCAGAAACGGTTCCCTTCCGACCAGGAAAGGGAAAATGGATAATCAGACACACCGGTCATCCAATCACCCAGGACAAAGACCACAGATGCCAGCATGACCATTCCGGATGCCTTTACAAGGAACTGGAAGTCAAGTTGCCGGTAGAAAAGCAAAAAAGCGGCGATGAATCCACAGGAAAAGATGGTGAACAAGCGCAACCAGTAGATGAATTGATAACGTCCAAACGGAGTGTATAGGAATAGTATGGTTGTAAGGAAGATCAGAATAATGGACAGAGCGATCCGGACAGGCATTGATAATCTGTCACATACCTTGATGACAGCCCTGTGCAATAATCCGGGAAGTTTTCCCTGAATCGATTGTCGCAATCCCACAACCCAGATGAAAGCCGGGAATAGACAGAAAATCCAGAAGACAACAAACCGTTTGGATTCCAATGACGGCGGATTGCCGATCAATATAAATCCCTGGTAAAGATCATAAATTGCCAGAAATAGAAATAAGGAAATAAATAGATAAACGGCGGTTCCAATCCGCGGAATAGAAAACGAATTGGATCCTTTTTGAGTGGGGGTATTCTGCTTTTCTTTCATTATTCAGAGCTTACCTGTTAAGACATGATGGAAAAACTGAAGACGCTGATCTTCTTTTACTTGAGCACCAATCCGGGAGATAATATCTTCCCTCGCAACCCGTTTTCCTTGCATACGATGTACGAATTCACCGATGGCTTCATGGTTGTTTTCAATTGTATCTTCGGTATTCGGGATGCGAAGAATTGTATCAATATCCAGATCATCCAGGTCAGTATCCCGGTAGGGGATAATAACAGGGATACCATAGGCAAGATACTCGCGTGTTTTCAATGACGAGGCTTCTTCCATGGCTTTCCGATGCAACGCAACAGTTCCCAACCCGGCATCAACCCCGGAAAGGACCTGCCGGGATTCATCTTTGTTCAGGTACCCATGAAAAAACACATTGGGAAGGGTGCAATTCATTCCGGGGATTCCGTCAAATCCTATAACATCAAAATCCAGGTCCGGGCACAACTCAGCCAGACGGATGATCTTGTCAACCCCCTGCCAGGCCATATCCGGGGTACCGATGAATCCCAACCGGGGGCGAACATTCTTGGGGGCAGGGCATGGAGTATTTTGTGCCAGGTCAATCCCGTTGGAAATGACTACTCCCGGCCTTTCATAAGGGGCAAAACTCGGACTGTTTTGAAGCTCATGTGACGCAAAAACCAGCCCTGCCGCCCGTGAAAGGTAAATTCGGCGGGTAACCCGGTTGTAAAAGGAATAGATTTTCCCGAGCATTTCATGCTGGGATACATCATCTGTATTAATCTCTACAACAACCGGCGCAATATTAAAAAGACGGTGTGATGGATAGACGAACATACTCCAGCGCAGATAGATAATATCCGGAGCAAAATCCCGTATGGCATGCAGCAATGGAGTAATTGCCGCACTGCGATTGATTTCCGTTCGCAACGTACCGGGGAATCCTCCGTTTATCCGGTATTCAGAACTTATCCCTTCAACTAACATGGAGGGATCCTCAACCGGTGTGCGATGCGAGAAGAATTGAACGGTATGTCCGGCTCTTTGCCATTCTGTCAATTGTTCTTCGATTTTGCGTCCAATACCGCTATCTTTGCGTCTTGGCCAATGTAGCGTTACATACGCGATTCGCATGGAATCTGTCTATCTCCTGCAAAGAAAAACTGAAAAATATCTCAATATATATTCTTTCTGCCATGTACGGCAGGATTCATAATCCATGGACTGATTTGCCTCAATAAATATACAAAGCTTTGTGAAGCGTATCATATTTCGCGCAATTCTGTTATGGGCTTTCATCCAGAATAATGCCTGTTTAATCCAACGCGCAACTTTTTTACCACACCTGTTTCATCCTGAATAGTGAGTTTGCTCTTCCCAATAG